>JAGQWL010000066.1 GCA_020437385.1 Bacteroidota bacterium | reverse complement strand
AGACGCTCGACCTTGACGATATGGATCTGCGACTCGAATTGCCGGCCACGCCGGATCCGGTTATCGCTCTGGGTGACGGAATTTATGTTATCGAGTCTGACAAGATCCGCGACGCCTCTCCCGAAGAAATCGAGGAGCACGGGATTCTGGCAGTTCTGAGCCTCTCAGACGACGATGCCCGTAACGTCGTCTTCACGAGTCTGCGCAACATCGAGGAGAATGTCGCGAATGCTTCGTCTGAGCAGGTGCGCGCCGCCGTCCGAGGCAACGCCGTCCGGGCGAGCCAGATGGTAGCTGCATTGCCCCACCTGGAGATGCAGAGCTATTGGAACGGTGTTCGCGAAAATGACGATGCACTTTATCAGGCTCTGGTGCGGGAGGCGCGAATTGAAAGGGAGGTCGCCGAACTTGTCCAGACGATTCGGGTCTTGCCGCCCGGCAAGCCGCGCGATCAGTCTATCGAAAACCTGCGGGACCAGCTGTTCAAGCTGTTTGACATGAAGCAGGAGAATCGACAGCAGGAAATCGTTGAGCTGTCCGAGCAGCTGGAAACGTTGAAGGTCCGCATGGAGCAACGTGAGAAGATGCGGGACGAAATTGTCGATCAGCGACTGAAAGAGTTGCTTCGAAGTAACCAGTAAGGAATTGCCTTCACCAATCCATCTACCGAGGTATCAGATGACCTACCTGACTAGCAGAACGTTTGTGGCCACGCTGGCCCTCGCAGCCATTGGCACTACAGCTCTGGTTGGAACCGCGGAGGCGCAGGACGAGCGGGATAGTAACGACAAATCCCGCAAGTCGGTCGTGATCATGCGAAATTCAGATGTCGACGGCGACTCCGTTCGCATCGAGATCAACGACGGACGCGTGTGGGTGAACGGTGAAGAAGTGCCGGAGGACGCAGACTTGAGTGATTACCTGCCGAAGGGTTTCAAGGGGTCTGTTGGTGAGGGGCACTATTTCGGGCGCGTGGATCCGGACGATGATGGGGTTGCGTTCTGGTTCGACGGTAAGGATGACAAGGGAGAGGGACTGCACTTCTGGCGGCGTGACGAGGATGGCCATCCGAGTTCGGGACGGGCCTTCTGGGGGCCGGCAGCGCCTGACAAGGAGTCCTTCCGCACCCTTCGCGACAATCTCGTCGGGTTTAGCGGCGATTTGTCGAATCATGTCTACGCCTTCTTTTCGGATGCCGCGGATCTGTTTGACTCGCCGGAGGTCATGAAGATGGAGATGGAATCGAAGAGACTTGCCCGTCGTTTGGAAATGGCGGACGGCGATGAACGGGCAGAACTATCCCGCCAGTTGGACGACGTGCTTCAGAAAATTTTCGACGAAAAGACCCGGCTGAAGACCGAACGACTCGAGAAGCTTACCGGGGAGGTTGAGGAGCTCAGGGACGAAGTAGAGATCCGAAAGCGAGATAAGGATCGGATTATCTCCGAGCGAAAGGACGAGCTCACCGGTCGCAACCGAAAGAGCGACTGGTAACCGATCGTCTGCGCCGGCACGTCAAGGAAGAAGTTCACGAACTGCGGGCCGTGCATGCGGTTCGCAGTTCGTATTTTGTACATTCCGACAGAAACTGGCACCAACATTGATTCGGAGACGTTCGGATGCCTTCATCCGAAAGGCCCGGTATCTAACCGGTTTTTCTGTCCACAATAAGCGACAGTGTCGGCCAGGACCGGTGCATGCGCCTGGTTTGTGTCGACGACGAGTTTTTCGCACACGTTATGCGGAAGTTTTTTTCCCTCGCCCTGGTTGGTTTGATCTGTTCCTCGCTGGTCCAGACCGCGGTGGCTGACCCGTTAGTGAGCCGCGTATCAATCGCGCAACGATCCGACGGCAAGGGCTATGTTGTCCGGCTGCATACTGACGGAATGGTGAAGGCCTTTTCCGCGCCGCGTAAGACCGGTGACAGGCAATTCGAGGTCATACTGTTTGACGTCAATGTCAGTGGTTCGCTGATTCGGCCAAAAGATTCGGCACCTCTCGTGACGTACGACCTGTCGCAGCGAGATGGTCGATTGATCTTCAAGTTCGCCCTGGCGTCGGCTTTCGACGTGTCCGTGTATCGGGACGGCTCGTCGACCGATATTCTTGTTGGCTTGCTTGCGACGGACGGGGGCGTTATCGCAGATGCTGCCAAGGGACCGTCGCGAGAAAGCCGGGAACGCTGGGCGCTCGATACGATCGTTATCGATGCGGGCCACGGTGGAAAGGACCCCGGTACGAGCGCGTACGGTTTTCGCGAGAAGGACATTGCCCTCGCGGTTGCGCTCAAGCTTGGTGAGCAGCTTGAGAAAGATCTTGGCGTGAACGTTGTCTACACCCGGCACGACGATCGATTCATCGACTTGAGAGACCGGGGCAGGATCGCCAATGAGGCGGGTGCGAAGCTGTTCGTTTCGATCCACGTGAATTCAGCGCCATACAGCCGTCTGGCCCATGGCACGGAGACCTACTTCCTGGGAATGCAGAAATCTGATCAGGCCCGGTCAGTCACGGAGCGCGAGAATTCCGTGATTGCTCTTGAGGATAACCCGGATCAGTACGAGGAGTACGACGACAACAGGTTGATCCGTCTTGCACTCGTTCAAAGCGGATTCATGCACCAGAGCGAGCGCCTGGCGTCGCGAATACAGGACGAGTTCGAATCGTCACTGAAGCGCGTCAACCGAGGCGTCAAGCAGGGAGGGCTTCAGGTATTGTGGGCAGCGTCTATGCCGGCGGTGCTTGTGGAACTGGGCTTCATCACCAATCGCCAGGAGGCGAGATATCTGGCCTCGGAGTCGGGGCAGTCCGAGCTCGCCAGCAGCATCTTCCGCGCCGTACGGAACTACAAAGAGGAATACGAGAAGAATCTGGATCTCGTCAATGGCGGCTGATCGACAGCTGGTCGCTGATCGAGGTCTGCTGGCTGATCGACGATCGCCGATCGACGGTCGCTGATCAGCGCACCGCGATACAGGAAATCTCCACTCTGACGTCGCGCGGGAGGCGGGAGACCTCAACGGTTTCTCGAGCGGGAGGGTCCTCGCTGAAATAGCGCGCGTACACCTCGTTGACGATCGCATAATCGTTCATGTCCGCCACGTAGACCGTACACTTGACCACGTTGCTGAAGTCCATGCTGGCGGCACTGAGTACGGCCAGGAGGTTTCTCAGCACCTGGTCGGTTTCGTCTTCGACGGAGCCGTCAACCACGTGTGACGTCGCGGGATCGATCCCGATCTGGCCGGAACAATAGAGGGTGTCGCCGACCAGAACGGCCTGGCTGTAAGGTCCGATGGCTGCCGGGGCGTGACCTGTGCGGATCCGCGTGCGGGGAGATGCGTTCTCGATCTGATTAGCTGTCATATGTTTTGCGAATGCCGCCAGGCGCCCTTCCGCGACTATGCACTGACGCGATACACAGCACTGACACGATACACGAACAATTTCCTTCGCAGGCACGCCTAAACTCAAACGAATATTGGGCTAAGACGCTTTCTTGCCGTTTTTCGCCGTCCGGCCGCCGGTGAAGAGCGTTCAGATGCTCTTGGTCGACACGATCCGAAATGTCGCAAAACGAAATGGGAAAGCGCGTACTGGTTGCAATGAGCGGCGGAGTCGACTCATCGGTCGCGGCGGTCATGCTCAAGAAACAGGGGTATGACGTCGTGGGCATTACGATGAAGACCTGGGATTACGTGTCCGCCGGCGGTACCAGCGGAAAGCAGGTCGGGTGCTGTACCCTTGAGTCGATGAATGATGCACGGGGCGTTGCCGCCCGATTCGACTTCCCTCACTTCGTTGTGGACATTCGTGACGAATTCGGTGATTGGGTCATCGATCGCTTCACGTCGGATTACCTTCAGGGCAGGACGCCAAACCCATGCGTGCTATGCAACACGCACATCAAGTGGTCCGCTCTCCTCCGGCGGGCGGATGACCTTGGGTGTGACCTGATTGCGACAGGACATTATGCACGCCTTCGTCGAGATGACGCATCTGGCCGAACCGTACTGATGAAGGGGCTGGATGCCCGGAAGGATCAGAGCTACGCTCTATGGGGCGTCTCACAGGAAAACCTGTCGCGCACGGTATTGCCCCTCGGCCAGTACGAGAAGCCGGCGATTCGCGAGCTGGCAGCCGAATACGGTCTTCTTCGCGTCGCCGCGAAACCCGATTCCTATGAAATCTGCTTTGTGCCTGACAATGACTATCGCCGATTCCTTCGGGATCGCGTTGACGATCTGGATGCGCGAATCGGGAAAGGGCCGTTCGTTACGAGCAGTGGGGAAGTCGTCGGCCAGCACGAAGGCTTTCCGTACTACACGATCGGTCAGCGTCATGGCCTGGGAATTGCCATGGGAGAGCCCTATTACGTCACAGGAATCGATGCCAAGTCTAATACCGTGACGATCGGACCCCGCCACGAACTGGTCAAGAAGTCGCTTATTGCCGATCAGTTCAGCGGTATCAAGGTGGGGTCCCTCGGAAGCGATCTGCCGGTAGACGCCAAGATTCGGTACAACGATCCCGGTGCGCCGGCACTTGCCAGCCAGATCGATCCGGATACCATCAGAGTGGACTTCCTGGGCGGGCGATCCGCCATCACACCCGGGCAAGCCGTCGTGTTGTATGACGGCGACGATGTGCTCGGCGGGGCCTGGATCCGCGAGGTCGCCGAGAGTGAATCGACTGCGGACTTCATTGCGTTGCCGCAGGTCGGCGCCGGCGGACAACCGTGAACTTCATGTCGGTTTGACACGACGCAGGTAACACCAGCGCTGCTCGGGCGTAAAAAGCCGTTCGGGACACACGATCACCCCCATCAGTCCTGAATCAAACATGGCACGAACACAGGCCCAGTCCAGCCGACCGAACGTCGTCGTTATTGGCGGTGGGTTTGCCGGCCTCAATGCCGTCAAATCGCTTCATCGCGCCCCCGTCGCTGTGACCCTGATCGATCGGCAGAACTATCACCTCTTCCAGCCGCTCTTGTATCAGGTGGCCACCGCTGCGCTTAACCCAAGCGATATTGCTTACCCGCTTCGCTCGGCAATTCGAAGACAGGAGAACGCGTCCGTCTTGCTTGCTGACGCAAAGTCGATCGATCTCGACCGGAATGCCGTCCATCTCGACAACGGAGAGTTGCACTACGATTATCTCATTGTCGCAACGGGTGCGACGCATTCGTACTTCGGACACGATGAGTGGGAGACGAATGCGCCGGGGCTCAAGACGATCGAAGATGCGCTTGAGATCCGCCGCAGGATTTACCTCGCCTACGAAGCCGCCGAGCGCGAATCCGATCCAGAGAAGCGACGCTCGTGGTTGACGTTTGTTGTGGTCGGCGGAGGGCCGACCGGGGTGGAGCTGGCAGGTGCGCTTGCGGAGATTGGTCGACAGACGTTGGCCCGCGACTTCCGGAGTATCGATTCGCGGAGCGTTCGCGTGTTGCTGGTTGAGGGACAAGAGCACATACTGACCACGTATCCGGAATCCCTGTCCGTTCGTGCCCAGAAGCAGCTCGAGAAGCTAGGCGTCGAGGTTCGGCTGTCGACAATGGCAAAGCACATCGACGACACGGGTGTGACCATCGACGACGAGCGAATTCAGTCGCAAACCGTCCTTTGGGCCGCCGGTGTTCGGGCATCCGAACTGTTGGCAAGCCTGAAGGTCGAGACGGACAAGGCGGGAAGAGTTGTGGTTGAGCGCGACCTGAGTATTCCCGGTCATCCGAACGCGTTTGTCTGCGGTGACGCGGCACGTGTGGAAGATGAGAGTGGACTGGTACCCGGGGTCAGTCCGGCCGCAATCCAACAGGGCAAATTCGCTGCAGACGCGATTCGGCGGCTCGTATCAGGAAAATCAACAACGTCGTTCTCTTATCACGACAAGGGTTCGCTTGCAACAATCGGTCGAGGTGCGGCGGTGGCGGATATCGGCCGTTTGCATTTCAGCGGTTTTCCAGCGTGGATGGCGTGGCTGCTTGTCCACATCTTCTTTCTGATCGGTTTTCGGAATCGGCTGTGGGTCCTGTCTGGGTGGGCGTGGTCCTACCTCACCTTCCAGAGAGGAGCCCGATTGATTACCGGACGGCATCCGTTCGACGCGCTACCCGAAATTCGCGGCGATCGTGGCGAATCGCAGGACGACGCGAACGGTCAAGCACCTGACGACGTGTCAAATCGCTCGTTTGCGCTTACCGACGATTGAGAACGCGATTTCCAGCGCCTGACTTCCGTTCAACCTTGGGTCTACCGGGGTGAGGTACCGATGAACAAGGTCGGACTCGGTAACGCCGGATGCACCGCCAACGCACTCCGTTACATTCTCTCCCGTCAGTTCAAGGTGAACGCCTCCGAGGATGGATGCGCTGCGGTCGTGCACCACAAAGCTCTGCTCCAGCTCAAACTTGATACGGTCGAAGTGTCTCGTTTTTCTGCCGGACGCCGTGATTTCCGTGTTTCCGTGCATTGGATCCGCACACCAGAGCACCGATGTGCCCGTGCTCTGTACGGCATCGATCAGGCCGGGAAGCACGCTCTCGATGCGATCAGCCCCGAGTCGCACGATCAGCGTAAGTCGCCCCGGCTGATTATCGGAGTTCAGGTGGCGAACCAGGCGCTTGAGTTCGCCGGGCTCCTGGTCAGGACCGATCTTGATGGCGACCGGATTCCTGATCGAACGGGCATATTCGATGTGAGCGCCGCCTATCGCAGCAGTACGAAGACCGATCCAGGGGAAATGCGTCGCGAGATTGTAGATACCGTCGCGCCGAGGCACGTGGCGCGTCAAGGCGTCTTCGTAGGCGAGCAGTAGTGCCTCGTGACTGATGTAGAAATCGACTCGGTTCAGACTTGAGTTGGCACCTTCGCCGATCGCCTCCATAAAGCGGAGTGACTCGCGGACCGAATCCACAATCGCGCGGTACTCCTCACGAGATGGGGATGCCTCGAGAAAGTCGAGATTCCAGAACTCCGGATGATGCAGGTCGGCGAATCCGCCGCTGACCAGGGCCCGGACGAAGTTCAGCGTCATTGCCGAATGACTGTACGCGTCGAGCATCAGGCGCGGATCCGGAGTCCGCTCTTCCACGGTGAAGCCGGCGCGGTTGATGATATCTCCGCGGTAGGCTGGAAGCGTGACGCCATTCTGAGTCTCCTGATCGGCCGATCGCGGTTTTGCGTACTGCCCGGCGAATCTGCCGACGCGGACTACCGGCACACGCAGGCCGTAGATCAGCACCAGGCTCATCTGCAGGAGCAACTTGAGGCGCGCAGTAATCGTCGCCGTATCGCAGTCTGACAGCGACTCCGCGCACTCGCCCCCCTGCAACAGAAAGCGGCGCCCGGCAGCGGCCTCCGCAAGCTGGCCGCGCAGCGCCTCTACCTCCCACGAAGTCACAAGGGGCGGCAATCGGCGTAGATGCGCGAGCACACCGTCGAGGTCTGCACCTTCCGAATAGGCAGGCTGTTGTGCCGCCTGCCGTTCTCGCCAGCTCTGGGATAGCGATGACGGATCACCGCCATTCTCGTTCTTCATACTGGAGTCGCTACACTGAATAAGGGCTACGCAGCGGCGTCAAGCTTGTCGAGGTGCACGTCCATCTGCGGGAACGGAATTCCGATATCGGCCTCATCCAGGACACGTTTGGTCTGTTCGGTTGCTGCCTGCCAGACGTCCCAGAATTCACCGGTCTTGCACCAGAGGCGGACCTGCCAGTTAATCGATGAGTCGCCAAGTTCATGCAGAAAGATCTGGGGAGCCGGGTCGTCGAGTACTCCAGGTACACGCCCGGGGACCTGCTCAAGAGCAGTACGGACCTTGCCAAGATCGGCCGAGTACTCTGTTCCGACCTTCACGTCGACTCGTCGAATCTCATTGTGAGTAATGTTCTCGATCACCTTGCCGTATATCTCACTGTTCGGAACGATAATCCGACGGTTGTCGAGCGTGTCAAGGGCGGTAGTGAACAGGTCCATGGATCGAACCGTTCCTTTCTGTCCGCCTGTGTCGACAAAGTCACCGATCTTGAACGGTCGAAAGAGCAGCAACATCACGCCGGCGGCGAAATTTGTCAGCGTGCCCTGCAACGCAAGTCCAATAGCGAGCCCGGCCGCGCCGACAACTGCGATGATGCTGGCCGTTTGAATGCCGAATCGATTCAGGACCGCGATGACAGCGAAGACCATGACCAGAATCGACACGGCGCGCCCGGCGAACCCGGCGATCATTGGATCGACACTCGTCTTGGACAAGCCCTTGACGGTCAGTCGCCGGGCCCAACCAGCGACAATCCGGCCGAGAATCAGTATGAGTATCGCTCCCAGAATGTTCAGCCCCTGGGTTGCGGCAAACGTTGTTATTTCGTCAGTGTTGATCCAGCTCGTATCCATTATGTACCTCGCGTTTCACGAAACTAAAGTGATGTCGAGTAAAGCTCGCCGTACTTCCGACGGATGTAGTCTAACCAGTTCGACGAACGAATGCCAACTCCGGTGACTTCTTCGAGGATCTCAGTCGCGGTACGACTGCGACCGTACCGGTGAATCGTGGATCGGAGCCACGTCAGGAGGGGTTCGAAGTTGCCGCTACGTATGTTCGTTTCAAGTTCGGGCAAGTCGGCTTTCGCCGCATCGAATATCTGGGCGGACATGATGTTGCCGAGCGTATACGTCGGGAAGTAGCCAAAGGCACCCATCGCCCAATGGATGTCCTGCAGAACACCGTCCGCATTTGATTCGGGTCGGATGCCAAGGTATCGTTCGTACATCTCGTTCCACGCTTCCGGCAAATCCTCGATCGACAGATCCCCGGCGATGAGCGCTTTCTCGAGCTCGAATCGGATCATGATGTGCAGGTTGTACGTCACCTCGTCCGCCTCAACCCTGATGAGCGAGGGCTCGACACGATTGGCAGCTCGGTAGAATCGTTCTGGGTCGACACCGTCGAAGGTGCCGGCGAAATGCCGTTGTAGTGTCGGCATCAGCCAGGTCACGAACGGGAGACTTCGTCCGACCAGATTTTCCCACAGGCGTGACTGGGATTCGTGCATTCCGAGCGAGGTCCCGTCGGCGAGTGGTGTGCCATCGAGCGAGGGATCGATGCCCTGTTCGTAAAGTGCGTGACCGACTTCGTGCAGCGTGCCGTAGAAGGCCGGTGAAAAGAAGTGGCGATCGACTCGCGTCGTTATTCGGACGTCAAAGATCGAGAACGCCGTGGAAAAAGGATGAGCGGACTTGTCCAGCCGGCCGCGTTGAAAATCGTAGCCGACCGCGGCCGCGATCTCCTTCGACAGCGCCCACTGTTTCGCTTCGTCGAAGTCGCCCCTGATTACGGAATCGTCGAGTTGACTGGCGTCGTCGATCGCCTGAATCATCGGCACGAGTTCATCGCGAAGCGGCCCGAACACGCCGTCAACCGTTGAGGTGACCAGCCCTTCCTCAAACTGGTCGAGCAAGGCGTCGTATCGCTCGCCGTCATGTCCCAGCGCATCGGCTTTCTCGCGGTTCAGCTCGATAAGCAGATTGAGATGCGGCGCAAAGGAGTCGAAGTCGTCGTTTTCGCGTGCGCGTCTCCATGCATCCTTCGATCGCGCTTCAGCGAGAGCCAGTCGCGATACGAGATCCGTGGACAACGCCGTTGCCTTCGTGTAATCGCGCCTTGCCACTCGCAGGAGTCGCGTGCGGCGATCGTCTGATGGATCGGTGGATTCTTCAGCTCGATTGAGTGCGTTGGCGAATCGTTCCGACGTGGCGTACGCATGTGCGACCGCGCGGAGGCTCGCAAGCTGGCTTGCGCGTGACTCGTGCGCGCCGTCGGGAATGTAGGTTTCCTGATCCCACTCGAGAATTGCGCAGGCGTGGTTCAGGTCAACAATCGTCCGGAGAAGCGAGTCGAGATCGTCCTCACTTTCCATCATCTGTGAATCTGCCAAAGTCGCTTATCGTCTAGTTCAATCTGGTGCGTAAGAAGCCGAGAATGAGTTCCCGGGTGAATGCGTAGTCATCCCACTCGAGCGTCGCCGGAACGTCCCGCACGTGATGATAGGGTTGGCGTCCCTTGTTTGTATAGAAGTACAGTGCCGGCACTCCGATTTCCGCAAACGGAAAGTGGTCGGAGATTGCGGAAACGCGTCGTGCCCGAATCGCATGACCTGCCGAGTCCCCAAGAGCGGCGTCAAGGTTTCCCCCAATCTCCCGGATGGCGGCGAACGCATCGCTTTGTTCGATGCCGCCCATCACAACGACCCCATCATCAGCGGATGCTACCATGTCGAGATTGACGACCAGGCCAATCCGCTCAAGTGGAACAGGCGGTGACGCGACAAACGCCCGCGACCCGAAAAGCCCCTCTTCCTCACCGGAGAACGCGGCGAAAACGACTCCGAGTCTCCGGTTTGAGCTTGCCAGCGCGCGCGCGAGGTCAAGCAGCATCGCCGTGCCGCTTGCATTGTCGTTGGCACCCGGGAAGTAGGCACTACCGATCGAACCCTCGTGGTCATAGTGGGCTCCAATCAGGATCAGTGAGTCACTCGACGTCGGTTGGTTGGGCGGCAGATATCCCAACACGTTCGCGGTCGTGACCATCGTATCGACAACGGATTCGACCAGAAAACCGATGCTCTCGGGGATCGGAGCCGCGAGGGATATCTCGAAAACAGGAATGGGTGAGTTCGCGTGTGACCTTCCGAAAACCAGATTCTCCGACCGTACGACAAGCGCTGCGGCACCGTGTGCTGCGGCGCCGAAAGCCTTGGCCTCGACCGACCCAAGCTCTGGCGGGAGATCCGCTTTGAGCGAGTCGGGCAAACCAGAGCGGACGACCACGGCCTTTTGTTTTAGCCGCTCGAGACCGCGCGATCCCGGCGGCGCAAAGAGCTCAAGCCCGTATCCCGCGTCGATCGTCGCAACGGACATGGCGGCCGCGCTCGGAATACCGGAATAGGGAATAAAATCGACTCCGGGTACAGCCGGTTCGCCATCCATCGAAAATGCAACGTCGTGAATAAGGTCAACCTCCAGCGGGAAAGGCTGCAGATAGCCGTCCACCAGCGGCCGAACGCCGATCGACTGAAACTCGGATACCAGAAATCGAGAGGCGCGGTCCGCACCGTGATGCGTATAGCCGCGACCGTACATGGATGAATCAGCGAGTACGGCCACGACGCGTCGCGCCTCACTCGTGTCGAGGTCTGGCTCAATGTCACGCGTCGGACCGGATTTGTCGGGCTGTCGACCGACTGAAGCTTCTCGTCCGACTGGCGGAACGGTACCGGAAGTCCCGTGCGGTCGGTCATCGACAGTCCCGACGGATCCGTCGGTCGCTCCGACGCGGGTGTATCCGCAGCCGGTCGATGCCAGGCCCGCGGCGACGAGCAGGAGGGCGGCACGAGCGGCTCTGAAACGGAAGGGGATGCGGGTTGTCCGCATGCAGACCTGACAAGTTGCGGGAAACATTCGTGAACATGCCGTACTCCTCAACCCGGCGCATTGTTCGGGTTGACTGACATGGGCATTTCGCCATATTATTCAGGTTCGCACCGCGTGCACCGGGGTCGTCGTCTTGTACACCCTGGCCTGACAAGAGGCGGCTTTGCCGTGGAACGTCAGGATGCGCGCCGTACGCCAATGTAGCTCAGTTGGTAGAGCAGCTCACTCGTAATGAGCAGGTCAGCGGTTCAAGTCCGCTCATTGGCTCCAGCCAGTCTCCATCTAAATCGCTGGCGCGCAACGGCTTCTTATTTTACCAGTCGAAGCCTTGCGCCGCCGGT
>JAGQWL010000065.1 GCA_020437385.1 Bacteroidota bacterium | reverse complement strand
TGCCGTCGTCGTCGATGGTGCCCGAGTCAATGAATACCAACGCGTCGTCTTCAGTAACGCCGATGAGGTCGAAGGAGGCAGGGACCGGCCTCGCAAATCCGGAAGGAAGGTTCGCCGACACAAGAGCCGTATCTGCAAACAAGGTGATTTCAAATCGATTGAGTACGGCGTCCGAAAGCGTGTCCGAATTCAACTCGAAGTCAATTCCGATTTGCGGTCCGGCCGAATCCTGGATGAGGATTCGGTCGGCGGGAAGGCTGGCATCCGACGAACGCGTGGTTGTAGTTCCAGTCATCTGAACGACGAAACTGGTGGTGTCGCCGCCAGACACGGCGGACAGCAGGGATGCTGTAGTGAAGCCGACTATCGAGTTAACGCCCGTCGCTTCGAGTTTGATGCCATGGAAACTCGTGGAAAAGGTGCTGGATCGGAACGTGGTGTCGTTTGCGGCGATCCAGTCAGGCGGAAACTCAAACGTGACAATACTGTCAGCAGGGGAGAAGTTGACGGTACCGATCACGCCGCTACTCGTGACACTCGTGTCCGATGGCAGGCCGAGTTGTTCCCACTCTTCGGCAATCATGGATAGCGTCAGCGTCACCGCCTGCAACGTGTCGCCGTAAACATAGTCTCGGGTCAAGGTTAACGTGGCGGATGTGAGTGGGCCGCTGAGGAAAGATTCGGTTCTGGAAGAGCCAGGACCAAAGTCGAGGAGGCCGGCGGCACCGATCTCACCTGTTATTGGGTCAGCGACTGATCCCACTAGCACACGCGTTCGACTACCGGTAATGTCTCGTCCGTTTTCTTCCGACAAGAGACTTGGCTCGACGACAAAGCTTTTGGGTTCACCATTGGACCCGCCAATGAGTTCGAGGCCGACGCTGGAGGGGTCGTCGCATCCGAAAAAGGTGCTCAGCAACAGAAGGGCAGCGAGAGTCTGCCCGGGAAAAGGCGTTATTGCTTTTCGATTGGTCAAGTTATCAGGTAGTTGCGTCAGGTGGGGTGGCCGGTCATGCTGGAGGAGAAGTCACGACGTTGCGTGCGGCCAGATTGGTGATGCGGCTTCTCAATTGAAACAGAACGTTGGACGCCCGACCATTCGTATGGGATCCCGGCAAAAAGAAGACCCCGGGATGCGTCCCGGGGTCTCGTTTCGTACTGTCATACTGGGCGTGCTAGACGAATCAGGCTTGCTCGGTGACACCCACCAACTGCTCATAGACGGGATTGGCGGTGTCCATGAACGACTCCGGATCTTTCCCGAATCGGGTTTCCTTCGCGCTTCCGTTTGCGGAGGCCGGATGAATAACGGCGTCTGCATAGGCGCTTCCAATCTCGTCCAACGTTTTGCCGACAAGTTCCGACGGAAGCCCCATTGCCTCACACCGGTCCGCGGTCAGATCGGGGTCGGCGTTTACGCGATCCGGCGTGTACACGATCTTCGCAGACTGAAACAGTGGTTCCTCCGCCAGTTCGGACTTCAAAAGAAGGGGGGCAAAACTGCTTGCCCATCCAAAAGAATGGACCAGGTCCGGCTGCCATCCGAGGTTCTTGATCGTTTCAAACGCTGCTTTGCAGAAATACATTGAGCGCTCAGCGTTATCTGGAAACACGACGCCGTCCTTCCCGGCGACGATGCCTTTGCGCTTGAAGAAGTGTACGTTGTCCATGAAGTACACCTGCAGCCGAATTCCAGGTATTGACGCGACCTTGACCTTGAGCGTCTGCGTCTGATCGTCGACGGCAATTTCAGATCCTGAAAGTCGGATGACCTCGTGGAGCCGATTGCGCCTTTCGCTGATAATGCCGTATCGCGGCATCATGATCCGGGTCTCATATTTCCCCGATTCATGTAACTGCTCGGGGAGCGTTCGAACGATACCGCCAATTTCCGAGGACGGTGTAAACGGTGTGACCTCTCCGGAAATGAATAAGATCCTCAACGCGTTAGACATACGATCCTTCAGTTATGCTTTAAGTTGATGCGATTCGGAACGGACTCGCCTGTTGGCGCAGATCGGGACGGGTTGCTTCTTTGCGATACGCGCTCCGCTACTAAACAAAACGAGGCAGAACGGCTAATCGGCTCTGGCGGTACCGGGCGACGCTGGAAGAGTGCCCGAACATCAGCATCGCCGCGAGGATCGATACCTCGTACGCAGCTACTGATGATTCTGGAAGCCTCAACCGTGACGCCTGTGGACTCGTATATCTGCAGGTACCGCCGGCTGAGTGGGGCTGGCACAAGAACCAACTCCCACAGGCCGGATATTCATAGCAGCCTGCAACTCATCAAGTCATGCTCTCAGGATTTGCCCGACCCTTGGCAATGCCGGATTCCGAAAATGCAGAGATCTGCGGAGTTCGTACTGCCTCCGCGCCCGCGGAGTTCGCGATTTGCAGACCAAGGTCGACGGCAGATCCGGACACGGCAGTCAGTCGACCTCTACGCTACACAGACTCTATCTTCACTAAAGATACGCAATACCGTCACGTGCGGCAAGAAACGGGTAGTTCGTCGAGCCGACGATCAACCCGGGGAGGCGTCGAACCGATTTTGCAGCCAATCGTCATAAGAAGTTGCTGGGCAACACGCTTGCGCCACCTAGATAACCAGCGAAACGCCGAAACGAGCGAACCGACCCGGCCCCGGCAGTCCCATTTGGGGCATGCTGAACGTGTCCAGTAGATTCTCAACCTTGCACCAGATTTCCATCCCGGAGCGAAGCCCGCTCAAATAAAGCGTCTGGGCGACCCGAAAGTCCAACATTGCAGCGCGCGGGAGGGCTGCGAGCTCGCCGTCGGCGTCTGGACTATATGCGCGTCCTGTGTATCGAATTTGCGCACCCAGGAGCAATCCACGAAGTGGCCGATACGTCAAGCCACCGATGGCAAGCGCTGCCGGCTTCTCAGCGAGCCGGACGGTTACTCCCTCAAGGTGCCCGCGAGTATGCATGGTTGTGAAACTCGCATCGGCGGTGAGGTTACCGGTGAGCCGTTGGGCAGCCTCAAGTTCGACGCCCAACACGTAGCTTCCCTCGAGGTTGACTCTCATCCGGTAGCGCGTCGAGTCGATTACTAACGAGGACTGATCGATCGTGTCGGTTGTTCGGCTCGCAAACGGTGTGACTGAAACGATGCCGCCGGGAAGTCGATGCTGGACCGAGGCTTCGGCCAGCAATGTCGACTCAGGTTTGAGGTCAGGGTTCAGGACAAAGCGACCAAGGCCGGTGTCCTGGCTTTCCCGTGCCGTCGGGAAGCGAACCTTACGCGCAAGCCCCGCTCGTAAACTTGTCGCTCCACCGAGCGAGTAGTGAACGCCGAGTGTTGCCGATATGTCGACGCCTGCCGCTCCTTCGATTCCGGTTCCCGGCGCATGGTATCCGTCCAGGGCAGCGCCAACTCGGTAGCTCGTGCGGTGAGTCGGGCGGAGCTCGTACTCGGAGCCTACACTGAATACGTCCTGGCGGAACTCCCGCGTGACGTCTTCACCGGGACGCCTGTCAGTTTGAGTGTGGCTGTTCGCCGTATACAGAAGGAGCCCGCGCAGGCTGGATTGGGCTGACAGCGGCATCCGCGCAACCATGCGTCCCCCGACAGATCGGTCCCGGTCCCTTTGAGATCCTTGCAGCAGCTCGTAGGTGCTGCCGGAATAATCATCAATCGTCTGAGAGAAACGTTGGACCCAGACGGACGATTCTGTCTCGATGCGCTCGCCGGACCACCGACTGCTGGCAATGAGCATCGCGCGATCCGTGTTCGGGTACCGCCAGTATCGAATACCGCCCACATCCGGATCAATATGTGACTCGGGTGCAACTCCCTTCTCGCCGGCGTTCGCGACGAGCGTGACGCCTACTTCATGCGATGCCGATACCTTTCGCTGGACGCGGACATGAGCACTGGTCAACGTCCGATCCGTATTTGTGCGGATGTCTCCGCTGGATTGGTTGAACGGCAGCCGCGAATCAGCCGGCAGGGGGATGCCATCCCGAACGGAGTGTTCTGCGGTTGCCGCAATTTGCCACCCCGACACGGTCAGCAACGCTCGGCCGATGCCGCCGAAGAAGGCCGAATTCCCTACTGATCCTTCAAGTTCCAGCGTGTTTGTGCCATCGGGTGTCCGCGAGATTAGTTCTACGGCGCCGCCGACGACGTTCGTGCCGAGCAAGACAGAAGCCGGTCCCGTCACCGCCGCGTAAGATCCGATTGCCCCGGACGGTACGAGCGAAAGGTCGACACGATTATCCCAGGCAACGTTCAAGGGTGCGCCATCGAGGAAGACGGCCACTTGTCGCTCCCCGTTGTTGCGAAGGTAAACAAGCGTCTCGCCACGGGAGTTTGTCTGGACTCGCGCCGACGGCAGGTGCCCGAGTGCGTCTTCCGCGGATGTGGGCTGAATCTGCGCAAGCTCAGCCGGGCCGATCTTATGCACGGATTCGAACGTCCCTGACGCGACGTCCGTCGTGATCACGACCACGTCAAGCTCGTATTGGCGAAGCGAGTCGGCCGGCGTTTGTGCCCGGGTCGAAGTTGCGGCAGTCGCCGCTATGGCGAACGCCAGTACCAGCCGATTCGACATATCACTGAGCGAGTGCCCCCAGGATCGCATTCAACGATGGCGCCCCTTCGGTTGCGATGCGCTGGTAGTATTCGGGTACGGCTTGCGTAGGTTGATGACCTGCAAGAGATGCATTCGATACAGGTATTCCCGCATCCTTTGCCGCATTCAGAAGGATGGCACTGTATCGGTCCTGCATTTTGGCACGCTCGGCTACGAGTTTGCCCACGAGTCGGCTCACCGTTCGATAGCCGCCATGGGAGGCCTCTTCAACGCGGTGTTCGGCCTCCTGTAGCATGAGCGCGTGTTCTTTCACAGCGGCTCCGAAGATTTCGCCCAACTCCTGGACGCGCGGATTCGCTCCCGCCGACTGAATCGTTGAGAGGTCCCGGCTGGCGTGCTCGTACGTCGTGCGAAATTCCTGTAAGGCTACAGACAGATCTTCTCGCAGCGTTTCTGTGGAACCGTGCCCGCCGTAAAGTCGGCAGCCGGACAGAATGACGGTAATCGCGAGGGCGGCGGCTAGTCGAGTGCGCATCGAGAGCAAAGATTGGTTGGGCAATGTGTAAAACTGATTCGGACCGATCAGCGACCGTCGTCGTGTCGTGGGGGACCGCTAGATCACTGTGCCGTCCGGAATGGCGCCATTCTTTGGGACGACGATAAGTCCGTCCCGAATATAATAACCGTCGCCATTAGCCTCGCTCAATCCTTCCGAATTCTTGAGGACGCAATTGCGCCCGACGCTGGCGTTTCTATCGACGATGGCATTCTCGATGACCGTTCCTTCCCCGATTCCGGGGTTTGCAGGTCCGTTCTCAGATGAGACGTGCCTCGGACTTTGCCATGGGAAGTAGTTGGCTCCCATGATGACGGTGTTACGGATTTCAGTACCGCTTGAGATGAAGGAGCGGATTCCGACCACCGAGTTGGAGATCGTACTGTCGACGACGACGCTCGCTTCCGCGACGATGGAGTTTGTGATGTGTGAATTCTGGATCTTGGCGGGCGGGAGCATCCTCGCGTTGGTGTAGAGCGGGAAGTCCGGATCATACATATTAAACTCGGGCTTCTCCCGCGCCAGCATCAGATTGGCCTCGTAGAAAGAACGTATGGTCCCGATGTCCGACCAATAGCCCGTGAAGGGATAGTTGACGACTCGCTTCGATTTGATGGCAAGTGGAATTATCTGCTTTCCGAAATCGTGCGCCCCCGGGTTTTCCCGAAGGAGTTCGAGTAGCGTGTGCGAACGGAATACGTAGATGCCCATGGAGGCAAGATAGACCCGGCCCTGCGACTCCATTTCTTCAGAGACGTGACTTTCTTTTCCTTCCAGTTCGTCAATCGGAGGTTTCTCGTAGAATTCCGTTATGACCTCGTTCTCACCCGTCTTCAGAATGCCGAAGCCAGGGGCATCGTGAGCGACGACGGGTATCGACGCAATCGTGATGTCTGCGTCGTGCTCGACGTGGTGCCAATGCATGAGGCGATAGTCCATCGAGTAGAGTTGGTCACCCGATAGGATGAGGATGTCCTTGTACGTCGTGTTGCCCAGGTGCTTGAGACTCTGGCGCACGGCGTCGGCGGTACCTTGGAACCACTCATTCGATCCCGGTGTCTGCTCCGCGGCAAGGATGGATACGAAGCCTTGCCGGAAGCGATCGAAGCGGTACGCCTGTGCGATATGTCGATTGAGGCTTGCCGAATTGAACTGCGTCAGAACGAAGATCCGGTCCATCCCCGAGTTGATACAGTTGGAGATCGGAACGTCGATGAGTCGATACTTTCCCGCGAGGGGTACGGCCGGCTTCGATCGGAGATACGTGAGAGGGAAGAGGCGAGTGCCTGCTCCGCCGCCTAATATTACCGCAAGTACCTCGTTCATCTTTCTTGACGATTGTTCGAGTTCTGTCTTTCGGCCGCTGCCGCCCGCAAGCGTTGTGTGCCTCAAATATACCCATCGGCAACTGCATCTGCGCCATTATCATGTTGCGATATCGGCGATTCGACTGTTCGATGACGACGAACCTGGCCGGCGGCAACGGCGTGATGTGACGATTGGATGGCTGTGATCGGTGCCGGTTGAAACCGGCGGGCCGCCACGTCGGTACATGGACGTTGGTACGGCGAGTGCCGATGTATTGACGAGTGGGGCGCGAGGTTGTTCACCTGACGTGCCCGGCTTCATCGTTGAACGGCTGATTACTTGCTCAAGAAACGTCATCCACAAGAGCGCAACGGACGCCCTTATGAGTGAACAAGCGATAACCCTGCTAACCGAAGTTGAGTCCCGGTTGCGGCGCACGGCGCGCCGAATAGGTCTCGCAGATCTCCTTTCCGGTCTCGTCGTGCTGCTCCTGGTCCTTGGTTCGCTGTGGTTCATCGCGACTCTCGCTGAGTCGCTCTTGTGGCTGCCCGTCGGACCCCGAAGCGCGGCATTCTGGGCGTTGCTTCTGGTGGTTGTTGTCGGATCGTTTGTCTTTGTGCTGCGCCCCGTCGCCAGGCTTACTGGATTGATTCCCGGGCCTCGAGACGAGGACATCGCTCGGCGCATCGGCACTCGTTATCCCGAGGTGTCGGACAAGATGGTCAATCTTCTCGACCTCGGCCGTGGACGACACAGCCCGTCAGAGTCTATGGTCGTCTCAGCGGCCGTCGCCTCGCTGGCCCGCCAGATCGTGCCTGTACCGTTTGAGGAAGTGGAGCGCTTTGACGTTCCGAAGCGTCTTGCACGGTTTCTGACCGTGCCATTGCTGGCACTGCTTGCCTTTGCACTCGCGGCACCAACTTCGTTCATCGGTGCATCAGCGCGATTGCTTGCACCCGGGCGCGAGTTCGTCCGTCCTGCTTCGTTCGCGTTTTCTGTACAGCCTGGCAATGCTCGTGTGCTCCGTGGAGAGGCGCTTGAGATCAGCGCCGGCGTCACAGGCACGAACCTGCCACATCAGGCCGTTCTCGCCACGCGGTTCGACGGTGACCGGCGTCCGGAGGAGACGCCGATGATCGCAGATTCGTCGGCAATGTTTGTTCACGTCGTTTCGAATGTGAGGCGATCTTTTGAGTACAGGCTGGAGTCTGGCGGTATCGCCACTCCGTGGTATTCGGTCGCGGTACTTCAGCGACCTGTTGTCGCAGAGCTTCGGCTTGAGCTGGATTTTCCTCGGTACTCCAGAATTCCGCGGCAAGTGCTTGAGTCGAACGTAGGCGACGTAACAGCGTTGCCGGGCACACTCGTAAGTCTACGGGTAACCTCTGACGGCCCCGATCTCTTGCAGGCCGTAGTGCTGCATGATGACGGACGCGTTGATTCGCTGGATGCGTCGTCCGGGAGCGCGTCTGGTAGTTTCCGGGTTCGCCGTGACGGGACGTATCAGATCAGACTCGTTTCTGTTGACGGTATCGAGAATGAGTCGCCGATTTCCTACGCAGTCCGCGTCCTCGACGACAGCTCGCCGACCGTCGCGATTGTCAAACCCGATCCCATCCATGAGGTGGACGGTTCGGAACCAGTTGACGTTGCCATTCGGATTGCGGATGACTTCGGCTTTCGGGATCTCAAGCTGGCGTACCGGGTCTCGGAGTCGCGTTTCGGCGTTGTCGATTCGGCGTTCTCGGAGATCGAGCTTCCGATCGGCAATTCAGCGGATTTGCTTCGAGATATTCCATTTGAATGGGACCTCTCTCGGTTCCTCGAAAACAAGATCGTGCCGGGTAACGAGGTCGAATACTATGCTGTCGTGCGTGACAACGACGCGGTTTCGGGCTATAAATCAGCGACCTCTTCGACCTATAAGCTCGTCGTACCGTCGCTTGCCGATAAGCTGGACCGCCTTGATGAGATGGGGGACGATGCGGCGGACACGATGGAACGAATGCAGGAGCAATCGAAGGAGCTGCGCCGTCAATTTGACGAAATGAGGCGTGAACTTCAGAATGATCCAAATCCGGATTGGGACGACGAGCGCCGCCTCGATCAGATGGAGCGCCAACAACAGTCGGTTGAGGAGACTGCCCAGCAGCTTTCGCAGCAGCTCGAAGAGATGACGAACCGCATGGACGAGCAGGAGCTATTGAGTCCGGACACGAGGGAGATGTTCGAGGAGCTTCGGCGTGTGGTTGAAGAGATTGACTCGGAGGAGCTCAACGACGCGCTTCAGCAGCTCCGCGAAGCAATGCAGAATCTCGACGCGCAGCAGATGCAGAAGGCGATGGACAACTTCGAGTTCAACGAGGAGCAGTACAAGGAGCGGCTACAGCGCTCGCTGGACCTGCTTGAGAAGCTTCAAATGCAGCAGCAGATGGAGGAAATCGCTGAACTTGCCAAGGAGTTGTCCGAGAAGCAGGAGCAAATGAGTGAGGAGACTCGGCAACTCGAGCGGAAAGGTGAGTCTGCTGAAGAGACCTCCGAAGAGCGAAATGCCATGTCCGACGAGCAGAAACAGTCTGCGGAGCAAATGCGCGACATCGAGGAGCGGCTGGAGGAGATGGAGCAGAAGATGCAGGACATGCAGAACGTGCCGAAGGACGCGTTCGAAGATCTCAAGGATCAGGTAGACCGTCAGTCCCTGCCCGAGCGGATGGAGCAGAATGCCGAACAGATGGAGCAGAACCAGCTCCAGCCTGCCAGTCAAGGGCAGCAGCAGATGAGCCAGGACCTTCAGAAGATGCAGATGCAGATGTCGCAGATGCAGCAGGGAATGCAGGGCATGCAGATGCAGGTGGATCTCGAAGGTCTTCGGAGGGCATTGAACGACATTTTGCTATTGTCGGAGAGGCAGGAAGAGCAAAAGGATCGTTTGTCGGGTCAGGGTGAGACGACCGGATCCTTCCGTGAGCAGGCGCGCGAACAGCTTCGATTGGAAGAGAGCTTCCGGTCCGTCAGGGACTCACTTGTGGCGCTTGCAAGCAGCATCCCACAGATGACGTCGCAGGTGCAGGAGGAGTCGGCAAGCGTCCTCCGTGAAATGGCTGAAGCGACGAGCTCGATGTCGGAAGGCGTGAGCCGCCGTGCCACGGGACACCAGCAGTCTGCCATGATGCATTTGAATGAGCTCGCCTTGCTGCTCTCGGATCTTATGAGTGCGCTCAACAATTCGAGTGCACAGGCCGGAGGAGGGCAGTCAATGGAGCAGATGATGCAGCAGCTGCAGCAGATGGCGAACGATCAGCAGCAGCTGAATGGTCAAATACAGCAGCTGCTCAACGACATGGCTGGTCAACGCCTCACAACGGATATGGAGCAGCGAATGAGAGAGCTTGCGGGCCAGCAGGAGGCAATCCGGAAACAATTGCACGAGCTCAGCCGGAATCCCGAGCTGCGAGGTAAGGCCCTGGGCGACCTTAAACGAATCGCCGAACAGATGGAAGAGACAATTCGCGAACTCGAAGGACGGCGCGGTAGCAGGCGGACTATCGAGCGCCAGCAACAGATACTTACGAGACTGCTCGAGTCCACCCGATCGCTACAGGAACGTGAGCGTGACAAGAAGCGCGAATCGCAAACAGCCGAAGAGTACGAGTTTGATCAGCCTGATGAGCTTCCCAAGACCGATCAGCTTGATCGATTACGCCGCGAACTGATTCGAGCACTCGACGCAGGGTATTCACCTGACTACGAGGAGCTGATCAAACGATACTTCGATCTGCTTCAGGAGCGGTCGAATTAGTCCAACTAGTCGGGGAGGTCCAGGAATCTGTCGGCTTCATTCGGGCGGACCACCCGGCAGTAGTTCGACCGGCTGAGTCGTGTGCGAGTAGCTGCGAACGTCCGGTAGCCGGCATCTCGTATCGGCCGCGGGACAGCACGAAGCGCGGTTCCGAGCAGGCTCCACGGCCCGCGTAGATAGGTTAGTGTCCTCAAGACCGCATCGGAATAGATGTAAACGACATCCGATTCGATCAGGACGGCGGATTCGATATCGGGAGCGACGTCGTTAATCGCTAGCAGCTGCTTCCCAATCGCTGAATACAGCGAGGCAAATCGCAGGCAGTGGTCCTTCTCCCGCTTGAGAATGAAGCTGACAAAGGCGTTGCAGACGCCGCATTCCCCGTCGTAGAGGAGGGTCGGTGAGCGGTGCAACTTCTGCAAAGTCTTGTCCGGCAAATGAGAACGTGCGCCATCAAATCGTGGCATTTCAGCGTTTAAGATATTGTACGGCGCGGGTCGATAACTGTCTTAACCTTGTCTTCACATACGTGAGACGGTAAACCGTCTCGCGGCGTACAGTGAGTTTTAGGCACTGAATACCCGTTGAAGCCTCGAAGGGGGCTCGCGTCTAATCGCGCGAGCCCCCTTCGTCTTTTTGGCGAGACTGCCCAGCTTCGGCGTCACAACGGGCCGCGGACGACCGCGTAGCTGAAGGCGATAGCCGGCGAGGCGAACATGGGCTTTGTTCGTGCCCATGTGTCGATGAATAGCGGACTCGATCTGTACTCGTTCAAAGCATCTTCAGAGCTCCACTTGCTCAACGTCGTAAAGATGTTCGGGTAGCGCGTGTCCTGGAGAAGCAGTAGCTCGAGGCAGCCATCGAAGGCCCGTATGCTGGCGGAACTGCCGTCAAACAGCGTAAGGAAATCCTCGCGTTTCGACGGGTCGAGCGTCAGTCTGACAAATCTCAGTATCAAGACAGTTACCGTTGGTTGCATTCTTCGGCAATATACATCCGCTAGACCGCGTTGGCCGGCACGGACGTTTGTATCTCCCGCCGCAGTAGCTGTCGCCCCACGGGGCAGCCAAGGCAGCCTGATCGACTGCAGCGCGTTTGATAGAGCTGATGCATCCCTTCACATTCGATCGACGTTTGCGGCGGAACGCCAAGGCCTGCAAAGATCTTCGTAACCTCGGTTTGTTGTGGCGGTAGGTCTCCAGCGATCTGGTAGACGCTTCGGGCGAGTCCGGCGTTGGATGATTGTCTTGCGATCATGAGCAGGAACGGGAGTATCGTTGAACGCACCAGATTGTCGATCCGCTCTCTTCCAAGTGGTCGCTCCTGTTCGGTCGACTGCTTGCCAAACCGAAGATGGGTTCTCCAGTACTCGGACGGGGTGCTCTGAAGGCACGCGCGAAGTTCCCGCAAGGGATGGGGAGCACCTACGGCTTCCAACAGTCGTTCAACCGTTCGGTCGTTGAGAATTCGGCCTGGATCAAACCAGCCGCCTGCCTGCGCGAGTCGGAGGGTAGGAAAATTCGATGGTCGAAGACGAAAGAACGTCCAATTGAGTCTGCTCATCGGGGAAAGCACCAGTCCGGAGTTCAGTCGGTCAAAGGCGCTTGATAGTTGATGACAGTATTCGGCCGATTCACCAGGGGTTGCGTTGGCGGCGAGACCTTTATCCCTTGGATGATCCAGAAGCCCGGCGACACCGAAAAGTAGCGCCTCCACGGCCGTTCGGCTGCCTGCCGTTCGGAGCATCCTCAGAGGCACTCTGCACGCAAGATCGTAGAAGGCGTCGCTGTTCTTGGAATAGCCGAGGCCGCGCATCAATTCCCGATACAGGAGCTCCTCAGGCGAACCGGCCAGGGGGAGTAAGCTGGACATCAGGGAGCAGCGTTCTGCCAACTTTTCCTTGGCAAGTCGTCTCAGCCACCCACGGAAGAGTTCCTCGGAGATTTCTGGCCAGCGCCTGCCGCAAGCAAGTGTTTCCTCGTCTGCTCTGGATAACAATGACAAAATGCGTCGAAGTGGCATTGCGAGTGCCGGCCTTAAGGCGACCTCCTTCATCGTTGTCCCGTCGTTTCGTTGCAAACGTCCCGTCCAGAAATCGGCAACAAACGTGACATGCAGGATGACCGAGTTGTAGCGAGGATCGGCCTGGTGTGCGTGGGCATGCCAATCCGAAGAGGCAAAGTGAATTTCGACGTCACCGAGCCAGTCGAGGTCTCCGATCCGAAGGCGCGCCCGAAGAAAATCGGGTCCCTGGTCGCGATTGGCTGAACCCGGATCGAGCACAGTCACTTCTTCGCCGTCCATAGTCCGAAGGCGTCTTGGATCGTACAGTCTGTACGCCCAGATGTCGTGGATGAAGCGCTCTGGAATGCGTCTCGTGTCTGTATCGGGTTCCAGTAGAACGGTGGTCTGCGTTCCATTCACGTAAGAACGTCGAACCGGGACCAGAGGCGAGGCGCCCAGGGGAGGAGGCAGGCGGGAAAGCAGGTGTCGAAGTTCCATCAGACCCAATGTTGGCTCTTGTCGTCGTTGACAAGACACTCTGGGTCACGAGTTCATAACCTCGGGATCAACAGATTCACTCGCCTTGTGTCCGCTTGCGTCTACCTGAGCTGCGCGGCAAGGTCGGCAGCGGCACGACGAGCCGCCAAGGCGAAGTCCGGCCCTTCGGAAGCATAGAGAATGGACCGGCTGCTGTTTATGATCATGAGGCCGCTCGACGAGGATGCTGCCTGAATTGTCTCTTGCGGGTCGCCGCCCTGCGCGCCGACCCCCGGGATGAGGATCGGTAGGTCCGTCGCAATCCTGCGAACCTCGCGCAGATCCGATGGTCGGGTGGCGCCAACTACCAGTCCTACCTGGCCGGGGTTCGCATCATTCAACTGGCAGGCCCATTCCGCGACCCGATGGTATAGAGGGCCAGACCCGGTAGCTACCAATTGCAGATCGTCGGCGCTTGGATTCGAGGTGCGACAAAGAACAATCGCTGCTCGGTCTTCATACTCCAGAAAGGGCAAGATCGCGTCCGATCCCATGTAGGGCGCTACCGTGGCCGCATCGAAATCCAGCGCGGAATAGAGCGACTCCGCATAAAATCTTGCGGTATTTCCGATGTCACCGCGCTTGCCGTCCGCTATCGAAATGATGTCGTTTGGGATCATTTCAACCGTGCGCTCCAGTGCGGTCCACCCGCTTGAACCATGCGCTTCGTAGAAAGCGAGGTTTAGTTTGAACGCGCACGCGTAGTCCGCTGTGGCGTCAATGATGGCCCGATTAAACGCAACAATTCGATCTGCCGCGGAGCGCCCACCCGCAAGCGTAACGGGGATTCTGGCAACATCCGGATCGAGCCCGATACACAGTCGGGAATTGGCTGCTTGCTGTCGTTGGCGCAGTCGCTGGACGAAAGTCTTTTCTGCCATCAGGGGGCCATTGAGGTGGATCGTAGTCTGCCAATATACCACTCGGCGGCCGTGGACAGATTTCCGACTTGAGATTCGTGTGACGACTGTGTCAATTTGTGGCGGTTTCGATTGATCGGCCGGGCCGGATATGGAACAGGGATGCGGTGATTTGGTATCCGATTTGTGACATTGCTTCTCGTGCCGTACTGGTGGGCGATCGCCCGAGTTTTCGCAATTCGAAGCCGTTCTGCGGGGAGGCCTGAAAGATCAAGTCGTGGGTATGAAGGAAAAAACTCCCGCGTTTGTGTGACCTTGTCAATTCAGGTTCTCGACCTCGCGAAGGCACGATAAGAACATTTTCCTGTGACACATTGCTTAGAGGCATTATGGCTGCAAAGAGTCTGGCAACTCTGAAAGGCGTCTCCGCTCGGGATCGAAAGATGATCGAGGATATCGAGGTGATGCTCGGTCCGGAGCCGTCGGAAATGGGCTTCGTAAAGAATCTATTCTGGGGTCGGCATATCGACGAGATGGTCTTTCCATACCCCGAACAGAGCGAACTGGAGCAGGCCAAGTGTGACGCCTTGCTGCAGCGCCTGGAGCGCTACCTGAAGAATGACCATCCGGCCGTACAGATCGACGCAGAGGAGCGGATCCCGCAATGGTGTATCGATCGCTTCTTCCATCTCGGCGTGATGGGCATGACGATCCCGGAGCAATACGGCGGACTCGGCTTGAGCGTTTCCAGCTACAATCGTGTGCTGGAAATGATAGGTAGCTACTGCGCCTCGTCAGCGGTTATGATTTCTGCGCATCAGTCGATCGGCTGCAAGGCGCTGATGTTGTTCGGAAGCGACGAGCAGAAGAGTAAGTTTCTTCCGAAGGTGGCCCGTGAGTATCTCTCGGCGTTTTGTCTCTCTGAACCTCAAGTTGGATCGGACGCAGCCGGACAGGAAACGCGCTGCGAGTTGACCCCGGAGGGCGACTATATTCTCAACGGGGAAAAGAAGTGGTCGACGTCCGGTGCGATGGCGGGGTTCTTTACTGTCATGGCGAAGCAGCGCGTGACCGACTCCAAAACAGGAAAAGAGAAGGACATTGTAACTGCGCTCATCGTCACTCCAGACATGGAGGGCGTAGACGTATTCGAGAAGAACAGAAGCAAGACTGGAATTCGCGGAACGTGGCAGGCAAGGATTCGCTTCACCAACGTGCGGGTACCCAGAGAAAACCTGCTCTCCAAGGAGGGGCAGGGTCTCAAGATCGCCCTGACGTGCCTCAACTACGGACGGTGCACGTTGTCGGCCGGTGTTACCGGTGCTGCGAAGAGAGCCCGCGATCAGGCGACAAAGTGGGTCCAGACCCGATACCAGTTCGGACGTCCGCTTGCCGACTTTGAGTTGGTACAGCAGCGCCTGGCGCGAATGGCGGCCTATTGCTATGCGATGGATTCGGTCCTGTACATGGTGACCGGGATGCTCGATCGGAATTACAAGGACGTGATGGTCGAGACTGCGATCAACAAATATTTCTGCTCGGAGTTCGGTTGGCGGGTAATTGACGACGCCATGCAGGTCATGGGCGGAGAGGGCTACATGACGGAGAACGAGTTTGAGCGACTTTGGCGCGACAACCGTATCCATCGAATTGTCGAAGGTTCGAACGAGGTGATGCAGTCGTTCATCTTTGCATACGGAGGGAAGGCTCTCGCAGAACAGATGATCGGAATTCAGGAGGCACTCGGATGGGATAACGAGGACTCAGTTTCGGGTAACCTCAATCGCCTGCTTGAGAATGGATCGAACATCGAATTGCTGCGGCGGGCGGTTCCACTGGCTGCGGAACTGTTCCTGGGTATCCGACCGGCGATGCCGGAAGTTGTAGCGGTGCATCCGTCGCTGCAGGCGTACGGGGATCGGATCGGCCGTCTTGTTCAGTCGCTCTCGCACTACTTCAAGATGGCAAGCAAGTGGAACCGGGAAGATATCGTGCAGCGTCAGGCGGTTCAGGCTCGTCTGGCCGACAACGCGACGATGATTTTTGCTCTGACGTGCTCCTTGTCCCGGCTGGATTCTCAACTGCGCTCGGGTGAGCGCGGCCTTGCCTTTGAGCGAGACAGAACCGCGTTCGACCATCTGATGGACTTGTTTGAGTTGCAGTGCCAGTCAAATGACAGGGAACTCCGGCGCAACGCCGACGAGAGCATGCGGATTGCCGCCGCCGCGGCGCGACGCCACAACGACACGCTGCCGAATCACGATTATGTGATCCACGAATCGTCTCCGATCGCGAAGGGAACGGGGAGACCTGTTGCAACAGCCTACGTTCGTCAGTTCCCAGGTGACCGCTACGTCGAGGCCGGTGGAGATGGTCACTCCGAGATGACATCGCTGCCCGACTAGCGCGGCAGCAACTCTCGAGCCAAGGGCCCGGTGTCGTTAGGATGCCGGGCCCTTTTTGCTTCGTTGGATCAGTATAATTCTATGTAGACCTAAATTTATTAGGCCTACGGTGTGTTTGACATAAAAAAGGGTAAGTACTATTTTTGGTGCGTCGTCGTTTGATCTGCCGGATCGACCGTTCGGCCGACGAGAAAAACCACGAAGCTGCATCTCGAATAACACATGCCCTTACCTGATCCCTCCGGCACGCTGTCCGCTGCCGATACCACCCTGATGCTCATCTCAACTGCTCTGGTGGTGCTGATGACGCCTGCTCTGGCATTTTTCTATGGCGGACTCGTCCGCTCAAAAAATGCACTAAACACGATGATGATGAGCTTCATCTCACTTGGGTTCGTCGGCGTGGCATGGATCGCCATCGGCTACTCGCTGGCATTCGCGCCGGGCAATGGAGTCGTCGGTGGACTGACATCGCTCGGGTTGGCGGGGGTCGGTCTGGACGTACCGGACGGATCCACGATTCCGTCTCTTCTCTTCGCGGTGTTCCAAGGGACCTTCGTCATTATCACTGCAGCGCTCATCTCCGGGGCAATTGTCGAGCGGATGCGCTTCGGTCCCTATCTCACGTTTATTACACTCTGGAGCATCCTTGTATATGCCCCGGTCGCTCATTGGGTGTGGGGCGGCGGCTGGCTTGGCGGTGACTTTGCCGCACTTGACTTTGCTGGCGGTACCGTCGTCCATATCAATGCCGCGGCCGCTGCCGTCGTGGCGGCAATCTACCTCGGTCCGCGCCGTGATTACGGAAAGCAGGCGCTGTTGCCGCACAATGTTCCGTTCGTCCTCCTGGGCGCCGGTCTACTATGGTTCGGTTGGTTTGGCTTCAACGGTGGCAGCGCACTCGCCGCCAATGAATCGGCAGTGCTCGCATTCGCGAACACGTTCGTTGCCCCCTCGGCTGCATTGGTTGCATGGGCACTGCTCGAGACGCTGCGAAATGGCAAGGTCACTGCCGTCGGAGGTGCGACGGCGATCGTCGTTGGCCTCGTCGCAGTTACTCCGGCAGCCGGTTTCGTTTCGCCACTGGCCGCTATGGCCATTGGCGCCGCCGGTTCGGTTGCCTCCTACTTCGTGATACTCTGGCGCGCGCGCACGCGATTGGATGATTCGCTGGATGTCATGGCGGCACACGGCATCGGTGGGCTCGTCGGAGCAATTCTGGTTGGAGTCTTCGCGCAGGCAGTCTGGGGTGGTTCGTCGGGTTTGGTGGACGGAAATCCGCGGCAGGTTCTGGTGCAGCTGATCGGGATCGTTGCCACAGCGGGATACTCCGCCGTCGCCACGTTCATCCTCTTGAAATTGATTAATGCCGTTTCGCCGGTGCGCGCTGCGGCTCGAGCCGAAGGCGTTGGACTCGACGTTGCACTACACAGTGAGGAGGCCTATTCGCATGGGGAAGGGGCCATCCTGTTGACCGAGAGAGATTTTGTCCCGGGAGTTGCCGTTAGCGTTTCCCCACAATTGTCCTCAACTGGAGCATCAGCATGAAACTTATTGTTGCGATAATCAGGCCCGATAAATTGAGCGATGTCCTGAGGGCACTCTACCAGTCAGAGGTGCGCGGCTTGACAGTAACACGCGTCAATGGACACGGCGGGGAGACAGAACATGTTGAGACGTACCGAGGGACGACAGTACAGATGGGCTTCTCCGAAAAGGTTCGGCTGGAAATAGGCGTCTCGGACGAGTTTGTTGATATCGCGGTCGGGGCGATACTTGCATCGGCCAGAACCGGAGAGGTGGGCGACGGGAAGATATTTGTGGTGCCGGTCGAGAAGGTCTATCGAATCCGGACGGGCGAAGAAGACCGTGCCGCTGTAACGCCGCTTGTGCCGTCGGATCTGTTTGGCAATTAGGAACGGTCATTTTCGACCTGAGAGCGCAAAGCGAATTCCAGTGTTCAAGGCGAAGACGAGGCGACTGGACTTCGCCCCGCTGGAATGGTTGTCATTCTGAGTGAGGTTCAGACCGGTTCTGAGGTTCAACCACAAATGCGGGTCGGGAGCGTAATGAATTGCGAGTCCGGGCATCACGGTCCGTTCGACGACGCCCAGCAAAATCGTGTCCTGCGAATTGGAAGGAAAGTCGCGAAGAATATCCCACTCGCCCTTCCAGAGAAGAGTGGTGGTCGCCTTGATCCCGAGTCCAGGGGTCAAAACATCCGCATATAGATTGACAAACGGTTCGAAAAGAACGTAGTCACTGTATTGCGCAGCGATTCCTCGCAACAGATAGACATATTGTCCCTCGTTCTGAAGTGCCGAATAGGTGCGTGCCGTGACGAGCTCCATCCTCGCACCGAAATCCACGGGTCGGTTCTTCATTGCGTGCGTGACGGACCCATTCAACGCTACTGACAACGGTTCCGCGACACTGCCTTCCCGCCTGAGGTCCAGGTCGTCGAGCAGCACCTGGCCAGACACGGTGGTCGTGCCAAGCTGAAACCAGATCAGTCCGCCAATCATGCCGTTGTTCTCATCGTTCTTGGGTGTATTGTCCACCTCGAAGACCAGCGCCATCGTTGGATTCAGGTACTTCAGCGAGAAGCCGGCCGACTGACCTGAGTAGAGTACCGCTTCCTGAATGCCGATCAGAAACCGCGGCGATGGACGCCACACGAACTTGTGAGCGGCGAGGAAGCGTCGTCGATTCGGTAATCCCCGATCTCCGACGCGACCTGTGAACTGTCCGTCCTCCGTTGCCGAATCCAGTTCGCCGACGATAGCCTCCATGAAGTACTTCGGTGTGCCGACTCGAAGCTTGATCAGGTCGTACGGACGCGGATTGTCCGTAACGACAACGCCGCCATCGTTGCGCGGCGCCCAATGGTTGGAAAAACGGCCGAGGACTGCGTCTGCATACGTGCTTGTGAAGCCGACGTACGTGTTTTCCGGACGAATGAGCAACCGGTTGGCCGAGTCCAGCGCGTCCGGATCACGATCGTAGTATCCGTCATGTCGAAGGCCGACGCGGGCGATCCAACCGCCGGCGGCAATGCCAAAGCCTCCGAAGCCCGTCTGATACGGGATTATTGCGTCGTCGAGTGGACGCAAAATGTCGGTTCGGCGAGTGTTTACAACCGTAGCGGCACCTCCCAGATCGCCTGACACAACCGGCCGGTCCGGGTCAGTCTGCACGGCGTCATGCTGATACCGACGCCCGAGCACGCGCTGCCGAACGTAGTCGTGGGCTGTTCGAAGAAACCCGGACGGCGGCAGCGAGCAGTCTTCGAGTGCAGCAGCAATCTGGTCCGTTCGATAGGGTAACGTTGTCGGATCGAGCTGAAGCAGGTATCCGCGTCGTTGCAGCGTCGAAAGATGCCAGTACACGGGATCGTCCGTTGGAACGATCTGTCCATCCTGTGCATTAGCGGTCGATATGCTGACGATGAGGGCCAGCCCGAGTAGCCGGAGACGCGGACGCAGTAGGAAGGTGGTCGATTGCAAACGTCTTCCCGTTTTATGCACAATGATTGACCTTGTTGGGGAGCACTTGGGCAAAACTACGCAATTTCGAGTCTCCGGCGAGACGCCGGGGCAGGCCCTCGCGCCCGTACGGTGGAGTGGTGGGGTTGCAATGCATTCGTGATGCTAAATTAGGGCCACGATCCGGTGAACTTGCCTCGGCGCTGTCACGTTAGCAGTTCTGCTGGACGCTCAAATCAATCAAATTCCGCATTCACAGCGCAGCCGATCGCCATCCGTGAACAGACGAACGGAACTCATATCGCTGGTCCTGGTCGATGCTTTCGCGCTCAATCTTGCGTACGTACTGCATCATTTTGCCCGGTTTCGAGCTGAACTGTTCGGTCACCCAACGATTGTTCCGCCAACCGTTCTGATTCCGGGACTTGTGGTCACGGTTTTCTGGCTGTTGCTCTTCTTCTTCTTTGGTCTGTATCGCCCGCGGTACGCAGACTCAAGGTTCGACGAGATCGTGTCGCTCTTGAAGGTCGTGACGGTCGGGATGCTGATCCTGGTATTCGCGAAGTTCATCGACGAGCTCACCGAGATCTCAACCCGTCGATTCATTCTCTTTTACTGGATGTTGGTCTTCGTCTGCACAGCCAGTGGCCGGACGCTCGTTCGATCGGTGCAGAAGTCACTGATACTCAGGGGACGCGGAACGCACAAGGCGCTTATCGTCGGATGGTCGGACATGGTCGAGCAGCTGCATGACGAGGTCGCGCGCTATCCAGAGGCCGGTCTGAATGTGGTGGGTGCGGTCAGGCTCGACCGGCCGGAGTACCATGAGGCTGAGGCGGACGTTGTAACCCGTGCGGCATTTCGAGGTGGGGCTACGATTGCGGAAGCCCGACACATCGTTCGGCCTGACGCGGACAAGCCGGCGGCGGCCGTATCGTCGGGGACCGTAGACGATCTGCCGGCGATGATTGAACGGCTTGGCGTCCAGGACGTCTTGATTGCCTTGGGCTCGAACGACCATGCCGAGCTCATGGACGTGCTTCGCGTCTGCGATGGGCAGTCGGTTACCCTCAAACTGGTACCGGACTTCTATTCTGTTATTGGCGGGATGGCTCGAACCGAGCACATGTATGGTTTGCCGCTGATCGAGGTCCTGCCACTTCCCATGCCGGCCTGGGAGCAGAGCACCAAGCGCCTTCTGGATATTGTCGTGTCGGCGTTGATTCTAGTTGTCGGTCTTCCCATATGGATTCTGATCGGCATCCTGATCCGCCTGAATTCAAATGGGCCGGCAATCTATCGGCAGGAACGCGTTGGTCAGCATGACCGCCGGTTCACAATGTTCAAATTCCGGACGATGCGTGTGGACGCTGAAGCGGATACCGGGCCCGTATGGGCCCAGGAAAACGATCCGCGATACACTTCGTTGGGAAGGTGGCTTCGAAAGAGCCGGCTCGACGAAGTGCCCCAGTTCTGGAACGTACTTCTTGGCGATATGAGTCTTGTCGGGCCGAGACCGGAGCGGCCGTTTTTTGTCGAGACCCTTGCCGCGCAGATTCCACTTTACCGACGTCGCCATCGCGTGAAGCCCGGTATCACCGGCTGGGCGCAGGTGAAGTGGCGGTATGACCAGACGCTGTCCGATGTTCAGCAGAAAGTGAAGTACGACTTTTTCTACATCGAAAACATGAGCCTTCGAATGGACTTCAAGATCCTGCTTCGAACGCTCCGCACGGCATTGCGCGGCGAAGGACACTGAGTGCTACCATCGCGGACGATCCGACTCGTCTAGTTTGTCGGTTTGGCGCACAGCCTTAACTTTGCCCTCTCAGATCCCGAAAGGGCGTTCCCACTATCTCAGGCTTCTGACTCTGGCCGATGCAAGCGCACGTTCGCCACGATCCCCGGATTCTACAGAACTATCGATCGCTTCTCCTCCCGCGTGTTATAGAGGAGCGAATGCTGTTGCTCATCCGCCAGGGAAGGCTTTCCAAGTGGTTCAGCGGGTTTGGGCAAGAGGCGATTGCCGTGGGCACGGCCTTGGCGCTTCGTGACGAAGACTACATCCTGCCGCTGCATCGCAACCTCGGTGTCTGGACCACGCGAGGCGTACCGCTCGACTCGCTTTTCTGCCAGCTTATGGGCAAAGCGGGTGGCTACACGAATGGTCGTGATCGGACTTTCCACTTCGGCCTTCCCGAGAAGCGAATAATCGGGATGATTTCCCATCTCGGTGCGATGTTGCCGGTTGCGTGCGGTCTGGCGCAGGCGTCGCTTTATCGCGGTGAGCGATCCGTTGCCGCAGTTTTTACCGGGGACGGCGGCACGAGAGAGGGAGATTTTCACGAGGCAATGAACCTCGCTGCGGTGTGGAGGCTCCCTGTCCTCTTCATCGTTGAAAACAACGGCTACGGACTCAGCACGCCCACATCTGAAGCAATGCTCGTTGACGACATTGTCGATGCGGCATCCGGTTACGGGATGCGGGGCGTCAAGGTTGATGGAAATGATCTGAACGCGGTGATTCGCTCGGTTGGTGACGCTGCTCGAAAGGCTAGAGCGGGGGGTGGGCCTACACTTCTTGAAATGAAGACGTTCCGGATGCGTGGCCACGAAGAGGCGTCGGGTACCCGGTACGTACCGGAAGGACTAATCGATTCGTGGAGCCGGTACGATCCGGTCGCTCGATACGAGCAGTATCTCGCAGAAGAATTCGCGATCGCCGGCGACCAACTGGCCAACGTAAGGGCTGAACTGGAAAAACAGGTTTCAGCCGTTGCTGAATACGCACTTGCGCAGCCCGTCGTGACCAGCGATCTGGCGCGTGAGCGGGCCGACGTGCTCGCGTCAAGCCCCGCCGTCCGAAATCCGTCCGGGCCATCCACGAACAAACGATTCATCGATGCGGTCTCCGACGGTATGCGACAGGCAATGGAATCCGACGACCGTGTCCTCGTTATGGGACAGGACATCGCCGAGTACGGAGGGGTGTTCAAGGTTACTGCGGGATTGCTTGAAAGATTTGGACCGGTACGGGTCCGGAACACGCCGATTATAGAAAGTGGCGCCATCGGTGCGGCAATGGGACTTGCGGTGGCTGGGCTAGTGCCGATCGTCGAAATGCAGTACGCCGATTTCATCAGCTGCGGTTTCAACCAGATCGTGAACAACCTCGCGACGACACATTACCGGTGGGGTAGTCCGATCAACGTCACGATACGCGCACCCTATGGCGGCGGAATGGGGGCCGGCCCGTTTCATTCGCAATCAATCGAGGCCTGGTTCACGCATGTACCCGGACTCAAAGTATTGATTCCGGCGACGCCTCACGATGCAAAGGGTCTGCTGCTCGCTGCCGTCGAAGACCCCAATCCTGTGCTCGTCTTTGAACACAAGTATCTTTATCGGATGCTGAAAGGCGAGGTGCCGGATGCGCCATACTCGGTTGAGATCGGAAAGGCGCGGGTCGCGCGTTCGGGCGAAGATGTTACCATTGTCACCTGGGGTGTGGGAGTTGTGTGGGCGATGCAACATGCCGCTCGCCTGGAAGACGACGGTGTGTCCGCTGAGGTGATCGACTTGCGCAGCCTCGTCCCGTGGGACCAGGAAGCCGTTCTGGCGTCTGTGCGCAAGACCGGTCGACTTCTCGTGCTCCATGAGGCAAATCTGACAGGCGGTTTTGGCGGCGAGATCGTCTCCTGGGTTACCGAAAATGCGTTCGATGCCCTTGATGCACCGCCGGTGCGGGTCGGCGCTGCCGACACACCGGTCCCGTTTTCGCAGAACCTCGAAAGTGACGTGTTCTCGGCGGCGTCTCGCCTGGAGGATTCTCTGAATCGGCTTCTTCGATTTTGAACGTTCCAGCCGGATACAAAAGCAGTCGTGTTTGTGGCGAATCTTGACGGAACGATTGTGCTGCGTTGGCTAACTTTGGTCAAACGAGAAATTCTCAAAAAAGAGTACCGACCAGTATGGCAACGACCGACGCAACAATGCCCGAAGCAGGCGCTAAGGCACCAGCCTTCAGTGGGAAAGATCAGAACGGAAAGAACGTCAAGCTGTCCGACTTCAAGGGCCAGAAGGTCGTCGTCTATTTCTACCCCAAAGACGACACACCGGGTTGCACCAAGCAAGCGTGCAGCCTCCGCGACAACATCGGTGACCTCCAGAATTCGGGTATCGCGGTGATTGGTGTTTCCAAGGACTCTGTTGCCTCACACGAGAAATTTGCAACAAAATACTCGCTGCCGTTCTCGCTCATATCGGACGAGGATCTTGCAATCCACCACAAGTACGGCACCTATGGTGAGAAGAACATGTACGGAAAGAAGACCATGGGTGTCAAGCGTACGACGTTTCTGATTGATGAGAAGGGCGTGATCGTCGATGTCATCAAGCGGCCGATCACGTCCGCTCATGCCGAGGAAGTCCTCAAACGATTCTCGTGACCAATGTCGGACGTGAAGTACGAAGCGGTTATCGGACTCGAGGTGCATTGTCAGCTCCTTACTGACTCCAAGGCCTTCAGTCCGGAGGCCGCAATGTTCGTACTGGAGCCCAATACTCAGGTTGATTTCGTTTCGGTTGGGTATCCCGGGACGTTGCCCGTGCTCAACCGGCGGGTCGTCGAGTATGCCGTTCGTTTCGGCCTTGCGACCGGGTGTTCGATCCGGTCCAGATCGACGCTGGCTCGAAAGCATTACTTCTACCCCGATCTCCCCAAGGGTTATCAGATTTCCCAGTACGAAGATCCGATCTGCTACGATGGCGAACTCGTTCTTCCAGAAGAAGAGCAGAAGCGGATTCGTATCAAGCGCATTCATATTGAGGAAGACGCCGGCAAGTCGATTCACGACCGGGGTGATCGAAACACGCTGCTCGATTTTAACAGGTGCGGTGTGCCGCTTCTTGAACTGGTCACTGAACCAGACATTCGATCACCGGCCGATGCTGCTGCGTTTGTTCGATCGATCCGGCAGATCGTTCGCTACCTCGGAATCTGTGATGGAAACATGGAGGAGGGCTCGCTGCGCTGTGATGCAAACGTTTCGGTAAGACCCTCGAATTCAGACGAGCTGCGAACGAAGACTGAAATCAAGAATCTGAATTCGATTCGACATCTCGAGCAGGCGCTCGAACACGAGATTGCAAGGCAGATCAATGTCTGGAGCGCCGGAGAGGCAGTACAGCAGGAGACGCGTCTCTGGAACCCCGATTCCAGTTCAACGCGTGTGATGCGCTCAAAGGAAATGGCACATGACTACCGCTACTTTCCTGATCCGGATCTTCCTCCCGTTGTTGTAGCGTCCGATATGCTGGAGGCAATTCGGTCGGGTATGTGCGAGCTGCCGGATGCGCGGCGGAGAAGGTTCGGCCAGCGGCTGGCTCTGTCGGATTACGATTCGGCACTCCTGACCGAAGAGAAGCATGTCGCAGACTATTTCGAGAACGTCGTCGATCACATGGAGGGCCACGAACTCGAGATATCCGCAAAGGCTGCTGCCAACTTTATCATGTCGACGGCACTCAATGACCTGACGAATGAGGGCGCTGATCCGGTCGCGCCAGATCGGGTCGCTGCCCTACTTGAGCTCCGACTCGATGGTGACCTCAGTTCGAGTGCAGCGATCGAGGTTTTTGAATGTATGAAGACGGATCCTCGGCTTCCTGGAGAACTGGCGGAAGAGATGTCGTTGCTTCAGGTTTCCGATGTCTCGGTTATCGTGCCACTGGTGGATGCTGTTTTGACTGAACATCGTCCGCAGGTTGAGCAGTATCTTGGAGGAAAGCACGGAGTAATCGGCTTCCTGATCGGAAAGGTCATGAAGCAGTCTGCGGGCGCCGCAGACCCGACGGTTGTGCGAGAACTGCTTATTCGGAAGCTGGAGGCATTGAGAACCTGATGATCCAAGGTACAAGCGAACGTTTGGACGGAATCCTGATTGACCGGTTGATGCTGCGCCGTTACGTGCTGGTATCCGTGTCTTCGGTCCTTATTGTGCTTTCGCTGGTCGGGTGTTCGAAGCGACAGGCAAACGGGCCTACCGTCACGAGCTTCCTTGCAGGGCAGGTCGTATTGAGAGACTCCACGATCGAGTCCGACGACAACTCAGGGTTTCGCGTGTATGCGCTGGCGCGCGGGCCAGAAGGCGTTGACACGCTCGGCATTGGCGTCACGGATGCAGATGGACGCTTCGCGACAGCGCTGCGTTCGCGAGAAGAGGGTGTCTATCCGCTGTACGTGCGGCGCGCGGGAGGTGTACTGAAAGAAGGCCAGATTGTCGTTGCCGAGGGCGATTCGGCCACGGTATCGATTACAATCCCGGGTGGCAGCCGGCCGTTGCTCGTTCGTTCCCCGCAGAACGGAGCCTGGATGGCCTATCAGAACGTGAAACAAACCTACAACCGGAGCCTGTCTGACCTGATTCAGCGTGGCGCGGCGACTGACGAAAACATCCGCCAGACCGTACTTCAGTCGTCCGGCTTGATGTGGGACGTCCAACGTATCTATCCGCGAACCCTCGGTGCGAAGTTGGGGGCCGTCGAGTCATTGATGATGCTTGGATCGTTGACATCGCCATCGACCGACTCGCTGATCGTGGAACGAATTGCAGAGATTGAATCGACGAACCCAGCCTTCGTTGAGGCGGGGAGGGTGGGCTGGAGGGCCCTTGCCCGATTGGAGAACCTTGAAACGGCCGTCGCACTCCTCGACTCGATGCGTTTGTCGACTGGCATCGCCGAGCAGAAGGCGGCGCTGCAGTCGGAGATCGTACTTGCCTATCAGGATAGTCTCCGATACGACGAAGCCCGCCATGCCGCCAATGTCATACTTGCGTCGTATAACGACACCGATTGGGCAGACTGGGCGCGTTCTGCAATCTACGAGCTCGATAACCTGCGCCCGGGACAACCGGCTCCTGCCTTCCGAGTCGCTACCCGAGACGGTCGGCAGGTTTCGCTCGAAACGATTCAGACTCCGTGGGTGCTGCTTGAGTTTTATGAACCAAGGAACGAGGTGTATCAACGCGAGCTTTCGATCCGGGAGGCGTTTCTCGCGTCGCCCAGCGCCGATGACGTGACCGTCATTTCAATGTCTGTCGAGCCCGACGACGATGTAAATGAGGCCTTTCTCGAACGCGGTCTTGGTGGCTATCACGTCACGCTTGCCAACGGACTGGAAGACGAAATCGCCGTACGTTACAACGTCAAATTGTTGCCGAAGCGGATTCTCATTCGCGACGGTGTAATTGTGGCGAAGTACTCTGGGACGGCGATGTTAGACATCATCGCGGACGTTGTGGGCCAACCGAGCAGCTGAGAGGCTCGCGCCGGTAGGCAGGCTAAGTGCAAAATTGAATAGGAGGAAGTCCAATGTTGATAGCGGGCAACTGGAAAATGAACACGGACAGGCAGCGTGCCGTATCGCTTGCACGAGATGTTCTTGAGCACGTCGGGGATTCGGATTCTGACGTACTCGTGGCGATCTGTCCGCCGTTTGTAAATCTGGAAGCGGTGTCCTCTGTTGTGTCCGGGTCGGCTGTGCGGCTCGGTGCCCAGAATGTTCATCACGCGGAGTCGGGCGCTTTCACGGGCGAGGTGTCGGTACCAATGCTTCAAGGCGTCGGATGTCATTACGCGATTGTAGGGCATTCCGAGCGTCGGCAGTATTTCTGCGAAACCGACGAGACCGTGAACGAGAAGGTGAAAGCCTGCGTTGACTCGAGACTCGTTCCGATCGTTTGTGTCGGCGAAAGTCTCTCGGAAAGGGAGGAGAACAAGCAGGAAGAGGTCGTGACGAGACAGGTGCGGAAGGCGCTCAGCGGCGTTGATCTGCCAGATGCAGCGTCGCTGGTAGTTGCCTACGAACCTGTCTGGGCAATCGGTACGGGACGTACGGCAACCCCTGAACAGGCGCAGGAAGTACACGCGCTGATAAGGGGCCTTCTGGTTCAGTCGTTTGGCGAGACGATCGGGAAGGCGATCAACATTCTGTATGGCGGCAGCATGAATCCCGGTAATGCCGAAGAACTACTCGCCCAGACGGATGTCGACGGCGGATTGATCGGCGGCGCCAGCCTCAAACCAGATCAGTTCGCTGCTATCGTTGAATCCGCACGCAATCAGGCAGCTATCAACTGACGCGTTGTGCGTCTAGTCGGAGGATCCGGAGTCTGACGCGCTGCTCGACGATTTGCTGCTGTCGGCGGTACTGGACGCGCTTTTCGCGGATGCCCCATCAGACTGTGACGCGTTTGAACCCGAAGACCCAGCCGACGAGTTCTTGCGGGCGTAGTCGGTGAGGTAGAATCCGCTTCCCTTGAATATCAGTCCCGTTCCGCCGGAAATGATTCGAGTGACGGGCTGACCTGTCGTCGGGCAGGTTGTGAGCGCATCATCTTTGATACTCTGGTCGATTTCAAACGTCGACCCGTCTTCGCGACGATATTGGTACGTAGGCATGCTGACAGAACGTACTACGGATATAACTCAATTCGTGGCCCGAGCTGTCGAAGTGACATGGGCCGACCATGAATTTCCGTACACCAACATTTGTTCCATCTGAACCGGTTTGTCAGTGCGGCGGAAGCGGCAGTTTTGGCTCCGCTGCTCCTTCGATGGCTGCGAAGGCGAGATCGGCGAACTGAGGACGGATGGTCACGATCGAACGATTGTCGCGAGTCGGATAGACCCGATTGGTCAACAGTATCGCGAACAGCTTGGCGTCGGGATCGATCCAGATGGACGTGCCGGTGAAGCCGGTGTGGCCGAAACTGTTCGGTCCGAAGTACTTGCCCGCCGATGAGTACCCGTCAGGTGACTTGAGGTCCCAGCCGAGTGCCCGGTCTCGGGCGCTGATGTCATCGGATCGCATGGTAAATAGCTTGATCGTAGACGCCTTCAGGAACCGCTTGCCGTCAATCATTCCTTCGTGCAGCATCATATCGGCGAATCGCGCCAGATCCTCCGCTGTCGAGAACAGACCCGCATGTCCGGAGGCGCCCCCCAGGAGGTACGCCGTTTCGTCATGCACTTCTCCCTGAATCAGCTTCATCCGGAACGTACTGTCCACCTCGGTCGGAACCGCCAGCGGATCGCCGCCAGCGCCCACCGGCTTGAAGCCTGAATTGATCATGCCGAGTGGACGCAGGATCCGGCGGTCGGCGTAGTCTGCCAGGCTGAGACCCGAGACTCGCTCAACGAGAAGTCCGAGCGTGATCATGCCCAGGTCACTGTACCGCGTTTCGGTTCCGGGTTCGTAGACGAGCGAGTCGGTCATGATCGCGTCGATAACCGACTGCCTCGTGCTGTAACCGTTCATGTGATACCGACGATACGGAATCAGACCGCCTCTGTGCTGAAGCAGCTGCCGGATTGTGACATCCTGTTTTCCGTTCGCTCCGAAAGCGGGTAGATATCTGGCGACCGGATCGTCGAGCTTAATCGCTCCGGACTCGTAGAGCTGCATGATCGCAGTCGTCGTGACAATCACCTTGGTCATCGACGCGAGATCGAACTGAGTCTTCTCGGTGACGGTAGTGCCAGACTCGTAGGTGAAATGTCCG
>JAGQWL010000488.1 GCA_020437385.1 Bacteroidota bacterium | reverse complement strand
GCGGCGGCCCTTGTTATGAACTCCGGCGAAATGCCGAGCTCCGCGCCGATCTCATGCAGCTCATCGAGCGACAGTCCGTCGCGACGGCCGAGTCCGCGCGCCTCTTCCTGCGCACGGATCGCCTCCTGAAAGATGGCGTTGATGTCGTCTTCGCTGAAACGGGGAGAGTCAGGCATGGGCAGCAGTTGTTGCGGTCGGATGTTCCAACGAACACGCGCCGCGTGGGTTGCAGCACCCAAGGGGTTGTCGTTTAGAGAAGGTCGCTGAGCGGCCGACTAACTGTCGGTGCCGGACCCGTAATTTCGTATTGTAGCCTGAATCGTGGAAGTCCGCTCCATTCACGATCATCGAGCGAATTCACGTTTGCGCCCAGATCTCTGCAGGAAATGCGACAATCATCGGGAAATATCACCGAGACGCCGTACCAAACGATCACCATTCGCGGTGCGGATCTGCACTACGCATCCGCCGGGAGCGGCGACCCGGTTGTGCTGGTGCACGGTTCGGCGGGAGATCTGCGAACGTGGGCGGGCGCCGAGAAAGCGCTCGCGTCCCACTTCCGCACCATCCGCTACAGTCGCCGATTTCATTGGCCAAACACGACGATTCCTGACGGTGCCGAATACGCGATGGACGAGCATGTGCTCGATCTCGCGTCGCTGATCGAATCGTTCGACGCCGCCCCGGCGCACATCGTCGGCCATTCGTACGGCGGATTTGTGTCGCTGCTGCTTGCCGTTCGGCGTCCCGAACTGGTCCGCTGCCTCGTTCTCCTCGAACCGCCGATCCTTCCGCTGCTGGTCAGCATTCCGCCGAGGCCCGCGGAGCTCCTTCGGTTGCTTATCCGCGATCCGGCAACCGCCGCCGGCATCGTCCGCTTTGGCGCGTCGGGAATCGGGCCTGCGACGAAGGCCGGAGAGAAGGGGGACCTTGACGCCGTCCTGGAGCTGACGGGGCGCGCGATACTCGGCCCCGCCTCGTTCGAGTCGCTTTCACCCGAACGCCTGCAGCAGGCGCGCGATAACACAATGAAGGAGGAACTGCTGAGCGAACGCTTCTTTTCGTCGCTGAGCGAGTCGATGCTTCGGGGCGTCGACAAGCCGACGCTGCTCGTGACCGGCGAGCGCAGTCCGCGTCTCTGGCCGCGGCTCGTCGGTTATCTCGACCGCCTCATGCCGAACACGACGCGTGTTGAAGTGTCCGGCGCGTCGCACATGATGCATGAAGACAACGCGGCCGAATTTACTGAAGCGGTGCGGCGGTTTCTGCAGGAGCAGTGAACCTGCGTTAATCCGAATTCAGATTCCACTCGTACAGCAGAAACTCCTGCGGCTCCTCGACGCCCGGTACCGATCCGAAGCACGCCTGCCCCGCGATGTTGTCAGTATCCGTGCCGAGCCAGGCAAAGGAACAGCCGCGTCGCTTCGCCTCTTCGATTAACGCCTGCACGAGTGATCGCCCGATTCCTTGTCGCCGATGGGTCGTCGCGACTCCCACTTCGTTGATAAAGAACTGCGGCTGCTTGTCGGGGTGAAAATATTCGAATGCTGACGCCATACCGACGACCGTGCCGTCGTCAATCGCGAGGACCAGGAAGTGCCGCTCGTCGTCGACGAAACGCTTGAGGCTCACCGGATCGATCGCGTGGTCGAAGACTTCGTCAGCGATCTGCTGCAGGAGATCGACGTTCGACGCGGTAAGTGCTACGAGTTCGACTGACACGGTCTTACCGGGAAAGTCCAGAGGCTACTAGTTTGTGGAACGTCGGTCTAATGCTGCTTGGAATCAAGTCAAAATCAAGGCAGAATTGTTGCATTTTAACAACCGAACACCGGTCAATTCGGCGCGCAGTATCTTTCACCGCCCCCGTCAAACCGGCCTAATAAGTAAGCAGACTGACGAGACGTGAAGAAAAGCAAGAAATCAGCCGACAAGAAGCGAAAGCAAATCGGCACACGCACAAACGGAAACGGATCCGCGGGCCTGAAAGGAAAAGATGGTCGCGAGAAGCGCAAGAACCGCAAACGTGTCGCCGCGGGAGATACGTCGCGCACGCGTAGCGCGGCAGGCCTCGAGCGCTTCGTCGTCCGCGAGGCCACCGATGGGGCGCAGGAAGCAAAGATCAACGCCGTCCGCGACATCATCGGACGCACACCGCCGTACGACGTCGACACGCTGGCGAACGTCCTGAAGGTGATCATGGACGGCACGTCGAACGATGACGCCGAGGTCCTCCGCAACGCGCTGCTCACGCGCGACTTCACCGGGTTCAGCTCGCAGCCGGTGGACGACGATACGCTCGCCTCTCACTGGAAGGAGGGTGGCTATCCGTACGAGCACCTGATGTCGCGGAAGAACTACGAGAAGGAGAAGTACAAGCTCCAGGTTGAGCTGCTCAAGCTCCACTCGTGGATCCGGAAGTCCGGCGAGAAGGTTGTCATCCTTTTCGAAGGCCGCGACGCGGCCGGCAAGGGTGGAACGATCAAGCGCTTCATGGAGCACATGAATCCGCGCGGCGCCCGCGTCGTCGCGCTCGACAAGCCGAGCGATGTGGAACGCGGACAGTGGTATTTCCAGCGCTACGTCGAGCACCTGCCAACTGCCGGCGAACTCGTGCTGTTCGACCGCTCGTGGTACAACCGGGCCGGCGTCGAGCGTGTGATGGGCTTTTGCTCGGAGGATGAATACAAGGAGTTTCTGTACCAGGTACCGGAGTTCGAGCGCAGCCTCATCCGCAGCGGGACGCACCTTATCAAGTTCTGGTTCTCGGTGAGCCAGGACGAACAGCAGCGTCGCTTCGACGAGCGCAAGGCCCATCCGCTTAAACAGTGGAAGCTGTCGCCGGTCGACATGGCGTCGCTCGACAAGTGGGACGAGTACACGACCGCGAAAGAGGCGATGTTCTACCACACGGATTTTCCGGAGTCGCCGTGGATCATCATCAAGTCGAACTGCAAGAAGCGCGCGCGGCTGAATGCGATGCGCTACGTGCTGAATCGTTTCGCGTACGATGGTAAAGAGGAGGAGCGTGTCGGCGCGGTCGATCCGTTGCTGGTGGGTAGAGCGAGTACGTTGGGGGACAGCTAGACCTTGGTCCCTGCGAGCGAATGAAGGAATAAAGGAATGATCGAATGAAGGGGACGCTCGCTTCGCTCGCGAAGTTGTCAGAGGTCAGTTGTCAGTTGTCAGATTTGTTGGCCGGTCGCCATCTAAACCTGTTCATCAGCCACAGTTGATCGCAGTGCCGCGCCAATGAAACGCGCCCCGATCCTATCTTCTTATCTTCCTATCTTCTTCGATTCCGCAGAACCGGAGCTTCTGCGACCGAAGGACGGCATTCCAATCCTTAAGCTGACGCGGTTCGTTCCGAACGGGTCCTATCTTCTTATCTTCTTATCTTCCTATCTTCTTCGATTCCGCGGAATTGAAGATTCCGCGATGACCGGCTACTCCCAAACACCTCTGGCAAAGAAGCTCGGCATCAAGCCCGGCTTCCGCGTCAAGACCGTGAACGCGCCGGCGGATTACGCGAAGCTGCTGGACCCGCTGCCGGGTCCGGTTACGCTGTCGCCTCGCTTGCGGGCGGATGTCGACATGGTGCACCTGTTCACGACGCGTCGCGCAGAACTGGAGTCGAAACTTCCGTCGCTGATCGATGAGATTCGTCGGGACGGGATGATCTGGGTGTCGTGGCCGAAGAAGTCGTCCGGCGTGACGACGGACATCACGGAGGACACGATCCGCGAGGTTTGCCTGCCGCTTGGTCTAGTGGATGTCAAGGTGTGCGCGGTCGATAGCGTATGGTCCGGGTTGAAGCTGGTGGTTCGTAAGGAATTGAGGTGGACGCTCGCTTCGCTCGCGAAGTGAGCAGTGATAGGCAAAGTTGTCAGAGGTCAGTTGTCAGTTGTCAGT
>JAGQWL010000487.1 GCA_020437385.1 Bacteroidota bacterium | reverse complement strand
CGTCAGATTCCGGCGCGATGGCGGCAGCGGAGGAGAAGCTCCGCCGGACGGACCTTACGCAACCGGCTCTTTACGTACACAGTCTCGCGGCCGACGCCGTCCTTCGGGAAATGGGCATCCGACCGGACTGCACGGCGGGGCATTCGCTGGGTGAATATTCGGCTCTTGCGTCTGCGGGAGCACTGACCTTTGAGGATGGGCTGCGGATAGTCCGGCGCCGCGGTGAGTTGATGGCCGCGGCCCACGAGCAGCAGCCCGGTACCATGGCCGCGATTATCGGACTCGATGATGACGTGGTCGTGCGCGTTTGTCAGGAGATTGAGGATGGCGGAGAAGGCCGTGTCGTGCGTCCGGCCAACTTCAACTCGCCGGGTCAGATTGTTATTTCCGGCGACGAGAACTCCGTTCGCCTCGCGTCCGCCGGTGCCGAGCAGGCGGGGGCGAAGAAGGTGATGCCATTGAGTGTTGGCGGTGCGTTCCACTCGCCGTTGATGGCGTTTTCACAGGAAGGCCTCGCCGATGCGTTGGGGCAGGTCGAACTTCGTACCCCTCAATGTCCGGTTTACCTGAACGTCACTGCGTCTCCGACGACCGATCCCGCCGAAATTCGCAGACGTCTCGAAGAACAGCTCCAGGCCCCCGTTCGCTGGGCAGACACGCTGCGGCAGATGAATGAGGATGGTCTGGAACGATTCATCGAAGTGGGGGCGGGTAAGGTACTTTCCGGCCTCGTAAAGCGTACCATTGATCGGCGCACACCGGCCTTTCAGGCCGGAACAGCGGCGGACCTGACCGATTTGCCGACTGCGCTCGACGCCTGACCATCCGCTGGAACCATTCGACTTTCGGAAATGACTGAAACTGCAACTAAGAAGAACGCTCTCGTAACAGGCGGCACCCGTGGTATCGGCCGTGCAATCGTCGAGTCGTTGGCCGATGCGGGTTATCGGGTCGCATTCACCTACCGTTCGTCTTCGTCCGAGGCGGATTCGCTCGTCGACGCATTGAAGGGACGAGGTGTGGACGCGATGGCGCTTCAGGGAGACGCGTCATCTACCGAGAAGGCTGCCGAGGCGGTTGAAGCCGTAACGAAGGAGTGGGGGTCGATCGATGTTCTGGTCAACAACGCCGGGATTACCCGCGACAACCTGATGATCCGGATGTCCGAGGACGACTGGGACGCGGTGATGACGAACAACCTCAAGAGTGTCTTCAACTTCTGCAAGGCGGCCTACCGGCCGATGATGAAGCAGCGCGGCGGCCGCATCATCAACATTTCCTCTGTTGTCGGTGTGACGGGGAATCCGGGTCAAACGAACTACGCCGCCTCGAAGGCGGGAATTATCGGTTTCAGCAAGAGCCTCGCAAAGGAGCTCGGAAGCCGCGGCGTCACGGTCAACGTGGTTGCGCCGGGATATGTTGAGACGGACATGACGGCGAAGCTATCGGATGCCGCGCGCGAAGCGATGGTGTCCGCCATTCCACTGCAGCGAGTTGCTGTTCCAGAGGATATTGCGGCTGCTGTCCGCTTTCTTGCGTCCGACGGCGCGTCCTACATTACTGGTCAGACGCTGCTGGTTGATGGCGGCTTGGGAATGTGATGAACGAGTAACTGTATGGAGAAAGGAAAAGGCGAATCATCCCGGTACACCGCTGTCGTCGATCTGACGTCAAGGGCAGTCGAGGCGAGCCGTCGCGAAAAAGGCCTTGCCAACTTCAAGATGGCCGACGCACGCCGCGAGGCGGGGGTCGAAGACCTCGGCCCTGCACTTCAGAATGCTGTTCGTGCGGCGGGCTGGACGTCATTGACGGAAGTTCAGCGCAAGGCGATCCCGCTGATGGTAAGTGGAGAGGATCTCGTTGTTCAATCGAAGACCGGGTCGGGAAAGACGGGAGCCTTTCTGCTCCCGCTGTTCGAGCGGATCGACACGGAAATCAAGGGCTGCCAGGTTCTGATTCTGGCTCCCACGAGGGAGCTGGCGCGACAGATTCACGCGGAGTACGAACGCATGCGTCCGCAGAAACCGGAATGGGACGCGGCGCTGGTGTACGGTGGCGTCCGGTATGAAAAGCAGACGCGATCACTGAAGGGCGGCGCCCCTGTTGTAATCGGAACGCCCGGGCGCGTGCTTGATCACCTGGAACAACGCACGTTCGATCTGAAGCACCTGAACACATTCGTACTCGACGAAGCGGATGAGATGCTCTCCATGGGTTTCTACCCGGCCATGAAAACGCTGAAGCGCTATCTGCCGGAGAAACGATCGTCGTATATGTTCAGTGCGACGATGCCGATGAAGGTCCAACATCTCGCGAAGGAGTTTCTGAACGACCCGATCCTCCTGGCGCTGAGCGCCGGTGATGAGACGGTCGACACGATGGAGCACTTTTACTACGTCGTCAATCAGATGGACAAGGATCGGGCGCTGGTTCGGCTGTTCGAGATGGAGAACCCGGATTCCGCCATCATTTTCGCTAATACCAAGCGCGACGTCGAATACCTGACACAGTTTCTGCAGAACTACGGGCACGACGCCGATGGTCTATCCGGAGACCTGACCCAGAGCATGCGCGAAAAGGTGATGGCGCGCATTCGCGATCAGACGCTGCGATTTCTGGTTGCGACGGACGTTGCCGCTCGTGGAATCGACATCACGGACCTGTCGCACGTCATCATGTTTGACGTTCCGAAGGATCCAGAATACTACCTGCATCGTTCAGGCCGTACTGCGCGCGCCGGGAAATCGGGCACCGTTCTCGTTCTTGCGACGATCGAGGATGAGCGACTCCTGCAGGCAATTGCAAAACGATACGACGTGGATCTAGAAAAGAAGAATCTTCCCACGCAGGAAGATGTCAACAAAAAGGTGAGCGAGCGAATCACTGTTCTACTCGAGCAGGAGTATCGCGACACACGCAACCTCGAAAAGGAACGGCTGCGCCGGTTTGTTGCGCTGACCGAGCAGATAGCAGATGAGGAGCCAGAGCTTCTGGCGCTGCTTCTGGACCGATTCTACCACGAGAAGCTTCACGCGCGACCCGATACGGATCAGGAGCAGCCGGAGGCAGCCACTCCTGCGGGACCGAAGGATGCCGACTCCGGTCGCAAACGCCGCAGCGGAAATCGCCGGGGCCGGGAGCGCGGTCGATAAACCGAGACGCCGTCGCAGACAAGACGTGCAACGCATTTGCAGATCATTATGACAAACGTATTCAGGGTTGTT
>JAGQWL010000486.1 GCA_020437385.1 Bacteroidota bacterium | reverse complement strand
TTTCTACGAGTCGACCAATCAATGGCGGAACGCGCTCGACGAATCAACGCTCATGATGCAGCAGTATCCGGACGACGATGTCATAAAGGTTGTCCGGGCCCGGGCATTGCTGCATTCTGATAAGCCGGAGCGCGCCATAGAGATACTCGATCAGGCGAATGTGCTTCCTGCGGAAAATGCCGGCGACGCACGAACGATCTACTCCCTGTCGAACACCATGGCCGGTATCACTTCAATCGAGAAGGGGCGATTTGACGAGGCAATTCTGAGCCTCAGCGACGCGCTGTCCTGGCCCGAGCATCTCGGTCAAGGCAAGCCCTATTCGCCCGAAGAACGTCTGATCCGAAGCGCGCTTGCGGTTGCCTATGAGCGACAGGGCAAGGCGGCCGAGGCCGCCGACGAATGGAACCAGGTCACCGATGGCTACCGTCCGACCGAACCGTCTTCCTACGATTATCTGTCGTGGCTCGCGCTGTCGCGAATGAATCGCGAACGAGACGGTACGGCATTGCGAGATCGAATCGAGGCTGCGGCGTCTCCTTCGGCGGCCTGGATTCTTGCCGTCATTGACGGACGTTCGACCGTAAGCGAGGTTGAGCCCGAGGCATTCGGACTCGATTCGGTGTCACGGAAGATTTTCATGAAAGCGTTGGGGGTCATAGATAAACAGTGATTTGTTCAGTTATCTATCGAGGTGGCCGGCATGGTCTCTTGATGCTGTTCATGGCGCTCGTGATCGGCACCGCGGGCTGCCGGACCGCGTCGGATCTCGACACCGTCCGGCCCGCAGTCCTCACGAACACGATTGACGGCGTTCCTCGAGTGTCGGGAAATTGGGAGCCCATGCTGCCGGCTGGTGAGCGGGGCCGGTCCTGGGGAAATCATCGAGCCGTCATCGTTGCGGACTCCTCTGCCGGTGTTCTTGCCGCAACGATTCCGTGGCGGCGGCAGGACGATCCGAAGTCCAAGGGTCTGGTTCTGGTGGATTCGGCTTCGGGGCTAATCGTCTCTAACAAACTCGTTGCGAAATCCGATAAACAGTCCGGCGTAATATTGTTTGACGGGTCGACGGGAGGTCCGGTTTGGTATGCCTACTACTTCCCGTATTGGACGACCGGCGGATATTATCCGCGCTTGACCTATCTCACCGCGGACAGTTTGAATCGGAGTTTTCCGGCCGATGCCTCATGGATTTCGAGGGCGCGTGCCGCAGAGAAGACTGCCGGGGGGGCGCGCGTGACCCGCATCGAGTCGATCGATGCGTTCCACTCTTTCTTTCCGATGGAGATACCGGCTTCGGACGTCGAACTGCGAACATACGTCGCGGCAAATCCCGGGAGGATGCTGCTTTTCCCGGAGTACAGGGAGCGGCCAATTCGGATGCGTTCTGCGTTGCCGAGACATTGGGTGGTAGACAGATATTCGCAGCCGCTGTCGATCGGCGCCGCACAGAACGAGTACGTCACCTTCCAGGTCGGCGTGTATGCGCCCGCTGATTCGCTGGAATCTGTCAGTGCGACGGTCTCGGATTTTACACAGGGGGCGGGGACCCTGTCCGCGGATGCGTTTACGTGCTTCAATCTCGGTGGGGTTGATCTGGACGGAGACGTGTTCGCGAAAGATGTTGGCGTCGCTGCCGGAACGGTGCAACCCCTGTGGTTCGGAGTGATGATTCCGGAGAATCAGTCGCCCGGAGAATACAAGGGTAAGGTGTCGATTGCTGCCCGAAATGTGCCGGCAATGGAAGTCCCATTTTCTATCGTCGTGATAGATTCGGTTTCGAGCGATCACGGTGATTCCGAACCGTGGAAGCAGACGCGGCTCCGTTGGCTGGATTCGAAGATCGGATCGGACGACTACATCATCGAGCCCTACAGGCCCGTGGCGGTCAGTGGACATCAGCTCGATATTCTCGGGCGCACGATTGTGCTCGGGCCAACGGGTCTGCCAGAGCGGATCGAGAGCCACTTCTCCGCAGATGTTTCGCGGATTGAGGATTCCGCTCAGGCGGTCCTGTCGCGTCCTATTGGTCTGGAGGTCGAGGTTGGCGAACGGTCAGAGGTATTTACGTCGCGTCCGTTCGAGATAGCGAACGACGGTCCCGATGCCGCGAGGTGGGAGGTGTCGTCCGCGTCCGACAACTTCGATATGATGGTCCACGGAACACTCGAGTACGACGGGATGCTCGACTACAAGATCGCGCTCGTGGCGCGCCGCCAGGTGGATGTGTCGGACATTCGTCTGCCATTGCACTACGAACGGGAGGCTGCAGCATTCATGCTTGGTCTCGGTGAGACGGGCCGAAGGCGACCGGAACGTATCGACTGGAAATGGCAAGTCGAGCACCACCAGGAGGGTGTCTGGCTTGGCGCAGTGAACAGAGGCCTCCAGTACGTTCTTCGGGACGATAACTATGAACGGCCGCTCAACACCAACTTCTATCTGTCCAAGCCGCTGAATTTGCCGCCATCATGGTACAACGAGGGGCGTGGTGGCATCCGAATTCGGGATAATGGATCAGACGTTGTGGCGGACAACTACAGTGGCCGTCGTCGTATGTCCGAAGGAGACACGCTGCATTTCAACGTTCGCTTTCTGATTACGCCATTCAAGCCAATCGATACGGAATCGCATTTCAACACCCGTTTTGTGCACAAGTATGTGCCGGTTGATTCAGTGGTTGCATGGGGTGGCACGGTAGTCAATATTCATCACGCCAACGAAATAAATCCGTACATCAACTACCCCTTCTACAATCTTGACAAGCAGGCCGCCTACATCACGGAGGCGCACGACAAGGGAGTCAAGGTGAAACTGTACTACACCATCCGCGAGCTCACCTACAAGGCATACGAACTCTTTCCGCTGCGCAGTCTTGGATACGAGGTGTTCAACGACGGAAAGGGAGGCGGTCATTCCTGGTTGCAGGAGCATCTGCAGGATCACTACTACGCTGCGTGGCACGCCTACAGGGTTGACGACGCCGCCATTCTCGATAAGGGTACTTCGAGATGGACGAACTACTATGTGGAGGGGCTCAACTGGCTGGCGGCCAATCAGAAGATTGACGGGCTGTATCTGGATGATATTGCATTCAGTCGAGAGACGGTCAAGCGAATGGTCACTGTCCTGGATCGACAAAGGGACGGAGTTGTCATCGACTTGCATTCCGCTAACCAGTTCAATCCACGCGACGGGTACATCAATTCCGCCATGCTCTACATGGAGCATTTCCCGTTTATTTCGCGGCTCTGGTTCGGAGAATATTTCGACTATTCCCAGGGGCCGGATTACTGGTTGACCGAAGTTTCCGGAATTCCGTTCGGGTTGATGGGTGAGATGCTTCAGGATTGCGGGAGGCCGTACCGTGGGATGCTCTACGGGATGACGACGCGCGTGTACGGAGACTGTGATCCTCGTCCGATATGGAAGCTGTTCGATGAATTCGGGGTCGCCGATGCGAGCATGCGAGGATACTGGCTTGATTCGGCACCTGTCCGGACCGGTAGGGAGGACGTTCTGGCGACAAGCTACGTGCGAGACGGAAGTACATTGGTGGTCCTGGCTTCCTGGGCGCAAGATGACGTCCCGGTCACCCTCTCGATGGATTGGGCGCAGCTCGGGCTGGATCCCTCGACTGTGAAGGTGTCCGTTCCGTCGGTTGCCGGGCTGCAGTCTGAGGCGCGGGCGAACGTGAACGGTCCGATCATCGTTCCGGCGGACAGCGGGCTCTTCCTGCTTCTGGAAGAATAGCCTCGGGTCGTCAGCGACTGCTCATCTGTTGGGACCAGCTTGCGAAACGCGCGCCGTACGCTTCGACAGATTCAGGGTCCGGGTCGATCCTTGTAATTCTGGTCAACGATTGAAAGGCCTCTTCGGGCGAGCTGTAGAAGCCACCCCCGAGTGCCGCTCCTCTCGCTGCACCTTCAGATCCGTCCGTGTCGAACAATTCCACCGGCGTGCCGGTGACGTTTGCGAAGATCGATCGAAAGGTTTCGCTGAGAAATAGATTTGCATTGCCCGCGCGGATGGTAGCCGGCTGAACACCGAGTTGACGCAGGATTTCGAAACCCACATTAAGTGCGTAGACGATGCCTTCCAGTGCTGCACGCGTGACATGCGACGGAGCGTGCCGGTTGAAGTCGATGTTCTCGATCGAGGCATTGGGTCGTTGATTGCCAAGGATGCGCTCGGCGCCGTTCCCGTACGGATAGAGGAGAAGATCGTCGGCTCCTGGAGGTGCGTCTGCGGCGAGCGCGTTCAGCCGTTCGTAGCTGATCAGATCTCCTGACGCCGACAGCAGGCGGCGAAGCCAGGAGTACAGAATTCCGGTTCCGTTCACGCAGATTAGAATCCCGTTTCGGCGGTCCTCGGCCGTATCCGTCACGTGCATGAACGTGTTGATGCGAGATTCCGGATCGTACGCCATCTCGTCCGTGACCGCGTAGATCACACCGGACGTTCCCGCAGTTGCGGCGACGTCACCGGGTGCGATGACATTCAGCGAGAACGCATTATTCGGCTGGTCACCTGCGCGATACAGGATCTTCACGTCGTCCCTCAGATTCAGCAGCGTCGCGATTGCCGGTGATATGGTGCCCTGATCGCCGATTGACGGGACGAGAGGCGCGACCAACGAAGGATCAAAACCGAAATAGGAGAGGAGCAGGTCTGAAACCGCCCGCCGACGAAAATCGACGAAGATGCCTTCCGACAAACCGGGAAGCGTTGTCGACGGCTGTCCGGTAAGCCTGGTGGCGAAGTAGTCGCCCGGCAGCATGAAGTACTTGACCTGCTCGAAGAGACGGGCTTCGTGGTCCTTGACCCAACCAAGCTTCGCGGCCGTGAAGTTCCCCGGAGAGTTCAGCAAGGCGGAGAGGCACGCGTGTTTACCGATGGCTTCGAACGCCCGTCGTCCCGTTTCGACGGCGCGGCTGTCGCACCAGATGATCGACTTGCGCAACGGGCGCAGGGTATCGTCGAGCAGAACAAGACCGTGCATCTGATAGGAGATTCCGATGCCGGCGATTCGCTTCGTGTCGATGCCATTGGTCTTGACCAGGCTCGAATAACCGTCCAGGAAGTTGGTCCACCACATCTCCGGGTCCTGTTCCGCCCAGCCCGGATGCGGAGCGTCGATCGGCTGCTCTGTGGAAGGCATGGTTGCGCGGCCGATGCAGACGCCCTTATCGGCGTCGAATATGGCAGTCTTTACGGACGAACTTCCTACGTCTATTCCGAGGTACAGGCTCACGGCGGATATGCGGATTTGTTGTGGTCTCCAATTTATTGATTCGCGGTGCTTCGGGCGAAAGAACGCCGACGCCTCGGACTCCTGGCGACGTCGAAATCGAATCAGTCGTCCCAGTCGACCAGCGGCGAGCGGTAGTAGTTCACTCCCAGAGCCTGCCAGCGTGCCGCATGCTTCGAGAGCCTGCCACGATAGCTGGGCCAGTCCCGACGCTCGGGATCGCTCCATCCCAACTCCGCAACCCCGGCCAGACGCGGGAATGCCATGTACTCGAAATCGTGAACCGTCGCGAACGATTCCGACCACAACGTGCCCTCAACGCCGGCGATTGCCTTACGCGGAATCTGACCGAAAATGTCATCCGGGTTCCAGTCGTACGACGTTCGAACGTTCGAGATGCCCGCCCACGAAAGACCGATGACTGTGGAGCTGTGATATTTCATGTCGAGGTAGATGCGGTCCGCCGGCGACAGGATAAACTCAACACCATTTGCGGCCGAGCGTTCGACCCGCCGTTTGAGCGCCGCGGCCGCTGCAGCGCGCGAACTGTCCAGTGCGGCATCGTCGCCCGACGCGGGCCAGAGGGGGCGCCACAATTGCACGCGGGATCCGGAATCGAGGTTGGCGAAAGAGACCTCATCCCAGCCGACGAGACGCTTACCGTGCCGTTCAACGATGCGTTGGACCCGCTCGATGAACTGAATGTATTCGGATTCGGTCAGTGTCTGAACTTCGTCGCCTCCGACATGGAAATACGGACCCGGCGTCATGGCGGCAATGTCACCAATGACATCGTCGATGAAAACGAACGTCTCTTCCTTCGAGGGGCAGACGGAGCTGAAGCCGACGTTGGTACCCTCGTAGAGCTCTCGCTTTTGTCCGTCACAATTCAATTCCGGATAAGAGGCCAGGGCCGAATTTGTGTGCCCCGGCATGTCGATCTCAGGCACCACGACAATAAACCGATCCGCTGCATACCGGACAATGTCTTCGTACTCGGAGACTGTGTAGAAGCCGCCTCCTTTTCCGCCAACCTGAGATTGACTTCCATGCTCAGTCAGGCGCGGCCTCGACGGAATCTCGATCCGCCATCCCTGATCATCCGACAGATGGAGATGAAGCCGATTCATCTTGTACAGCGCCATCAAGTCGATGAACCGCTTGACGTCCGTGGCAGGGAGGAAATGACGCGCGACATCCAGCATCAGTCCGCGCCATTCAAAGGTCGGTCGATCGTCGATCGTCACCTGGGGTATGGGCAACGGTTTGACATAGGCCGCCTCGTGTTCGACCAGGGGTGGCATGAGTTGTCGGAGTGTCTGAACAGCGTAGAAGAAACCGGCCGGGCCAGCCGCATCCACGGTAATTGTCGACTCGGAGACCGCTATGCGGTATCCCTCACTCCCGATCGTCTGATCCTTCGCGGCACGTCGAAAGGCGATCGATCGGCTGGTCGAGTCGGGGTTCGCGGGTTCGACGTGCGGCATGGTCGCGCGTGTGTTTCCGATCAGGTCCGACAACACCCGACCCGCAGCCGCAGCAGCCGAGTCTCCATCCGAGTACGTGATACGAAGCGGAAGCGACGCATCAAACGCCGGTCCCTCGGAGACCTTTGCCGACAGAGGATTTGGAATGACCGAAAGCGTCGTCCGATGTGCGCCCGGAGGGGCACAGCCGGCAAACGACAACGTCAATACCAGGGAGGCGGCTCTCAGAAACCGCGTACGCGATACGCGATGTGTCATCGTCGTTTCCATGAGTTGTTGGATCGATCGGTGTCCGGCAGTGCATCGCGTGGATCGATCTCAATGCCGACGATTCGCTTGTCCTGCGGATTCGGATACTTGAATACGGGACCGAGATTCCACATTTCCACCGGAAGTTTGACGGTCGTCGACGTTCCATCCGAATAGTCGATCTTCACTTCTGCCGGCATCTCCATCGAACCGAGATTCTCGAGGATGATCCTCGTTTGACCGTCCTTGTCTTCGACGCCCGAGACCGCCTGGTCGAGGCGGGAGGTCGTGAACACCCAGTCCCTCCAGTACCAGTCCAGGTCCATTCCCGACGCGTCCCGCATCAAACGGAAGAAGTCGGCGGGCGTCGGATGTTTGTACGCCCAGGCACGTATGTATTCGCGAAACGCGTCGTCAAATCGCTCCTTGCCGAGTACTTCGTAACGAAGCAGCTGCATCATGAGTGCCGGCTTCTGGTACGCCCCCCAGAACAGGTCGGTCTGTTCCACGGGCCGGTTGATCATCGGGCGCTCCTGACCGGGGATTGCATGCTCGGGGTACAACCGCAGCGGATTCCATTCGATCGTGTTTCCGTACTCCGTTCCGCTGAAGTAATCGGCTGCACCGGCAAGGTCGATGAACGTGTTGAACCCCTCATCCATCCAGGGATAGAGACGTTCGTTGGAGCCTACGATCATCGGAAACCACTCGTGGCCGAATTCATG
>JAGQWL010000485.1 GCA_020437385.1 Bacteroidota bacterium | reverse complement strand
TCAACACCTCTCGGGCCTTGAGTTTTAGATTCACCGATACGGAAAAGCAGCGATGAAACAGAAGATTCGATACGGAATGGTAGGTGGAGGACCGGGCGCTTTCATTGGCGCGGTGCATCGACACGCAGCAGCGCTCGACGGTGAAATGGAGCTTGTCGCCGGCGCGTTCTCGTCGCACCCGGAGAAGTCAAGAGAACAGGGAGGCGCTCTTGCGCTGGACCCTACGCGTGTTTACGGCTCGTACGCGGAAATGGCGGAGCGGGAAGCAGCCCTTCCGGAAGACGAGCGGATCGACTGCGTTTCTATCGTGACGCCGAACGACAGTCACTTCGAGATTGCACGGACGTTCATTGAGGCCGGCTTCCACGTCGTGTGTGACAAGCCGATGACAACGACGGTGGAGGACGCGGAGGCGCTTTGTCGACTCGTGTCCAAACACGATACGGTGTTCGCGCTGACGCACAATTACACGGGCTATCCGATGGTGAAGCAGGCGAAGGAGCTTGTTGCGTCAGGCCACCTCGGCAAGATCCGAAAGATTGTCGTCGAGTATCCGCAAGGCTGGCTCGCCACGTTGCTCGAAGAATCGGGCAACCGGCAGGCGTCGTGGCGGACGGATCCCGGAAAGGCCGGAATTTCGTCGTGCATGGGCGACATCGGTACACACGCGCACAACCTTGCCGAATACATCACCGGGCTGTCGATGTCAGAGATCTGCGCCGAGTTGACCTCGTTCGTTCCGGGGCGCGAACTCGATGACGACGGCATGATGCTCGTCCGCTACGAGGGCGGCGCCAAAGGTATTCTCTATGCGTCACAGATCTCCGTAGGCGAAGAGAACAACCTGCGCATCCGGATCTATGGAACCGATGCGGCCCTGGAGTGGCGGCAAGAGTATCCCAATGACCTTCAGGTAAAGTACCAGGACAAGCCGATGCAGCTGTATCGGCGTGGCAACGGTTATCTTGGCGAGGCGGCGCAGTATTACTCCAGGCTTCCTTCTGGTCATCCGGAAGCCTTCATCGAGGCATTCGCAAACATCTACCGGGCAGCGGCGAGAACGATTGCCGCTCGCAAGGCGGGCCAGAAACCCGCGGCGCTCGATCTCGACTTTCCGACGGTGCAGGACGGCGCGGCAGGCGTCCATTTCATCCACGCCGCGGTTCGGAGCTCAAAAGCCGGTGGATGGATCGACGCTGCTTACGAGGCACCGACTCGTTGAAGTAGTGACATGGGCCGCAGAATCGCGTCTTTTGGCTTCATTTCGCGCTTATGAATGACCGCAAAGTGGACGATAACCCCAAGGTCGCCCGCCCATGAAGTGTTCTGTGGTGCCCGATTATTGAGGGGCAATGGGCGACAACGTCCAACAAAACTCGAGGAGGTCCACCGCGATGCCCCAACTGCTACAGTTTCGGCGAGCCGCCTTGTCGATGCTGCTACTCTTTGTAGTTGCACAGCCTGGATTTGCACAGGCCGGCAAGAAAGCTCTCACGCTCAATAAATCCGAACTCACAATCGAGAGGGTCAATGTGCCACACATTACCCGTTTCGACAGTGCAATCCCGCTGAACGACAACGAGCCCCACCTGGCGTGCGGACTTCGGCTGGAAGAGACGACCAACCCGAGCTTCTACTTCCGCGCTCCAAAGGCGCGGCAAGCCGGCAAGACGGCCAACTCGACGATTACGGTGGACTTCGTTGGTCCGGAGTGGGCGACCGGAAACGGTCCGGCTGCCCAGGCCGCGGTATTGCGTGCAGCGGCGTCGTGGGAAGGTACGCTTGAGAGTGCCGTGGAAATCAGGGTTGAGGCCTCGTTCGCGAACCTGGGCGCGAATGTCCTGGGAAGCGCCGGCGCGAGCGCCTTCTGGGCGATTAGCGGATTTACCGGAAGCATGCCGGTCAACAGCAACAACACCCTCATCATCGGGTCACCGCTGGCGGATGCAATACTCGGATTCGATGCCGAACCTGATTCGAGCGACATTCGCATGCAGTTCTCAAGTGGTTTTGCCAGCTGGAATTTCAGCGAAAGCCCTCCGGGGCCGGGCGAGTGGGACTTTGAAAGTGTGGTGCACCACGAACTGGGGCATGGCCTTGACTTCCTTGGATTCGCCTCCTACGACGACGGTGCGGCGCCAAATGAATGCGACGGAACGTTGGGCCACGGCTGTCAGCAGGTTGCCATTACCGGCGGGTCAACCGTTGAAATCTTCAACTACAACGTCGTGGACAGCAACGGAGACGACCTCTGGGACTACACGATCTACGCGGAAAACTCGGCAACCCTCGGTACGGCCTTCCTCGGCGATTATCCCACGAGCGGCGCCGGTCTCTTCTGGGGCGGTGCGTCCGGATCCAGCCAGAATGGCGGCCCTGCGAAGCTCTACATGCCGAATCCGTATGTAGGCGGATCTACGTTTTCGCATCTTGACGATGCAACGTTCGACGGTACACTTGACAACCTCATGACGCACGCCATCGCGAATGGCGAGATGGCGCGTGAGCCGGGTCCGGTCACGTGCGGAATGATGGAAGACCAGCTGTGGAGCCTCGTCGTTCCCGCAGGCGACTGTCCGAACGCGGCGCTTCCGGTCGAGATGGTGGATTTCGCGGCGACTGTCGACAACTTCGACGTTATTGTCGATTGGAAGACTGTTACCGAAGGGAGCAACGCTGGATTCGAGATCGAGCATCGCGTCGATCAGACGGACTTTGAGACGGTTGGGTACGTGCCAGGCGCCGGCGAAAGCCGCAAGCAGCTTGCCTACTCATACCGTGTTGAGGACCTCAAGCCCGGCAGCCACTTCTTCCGGCTGAAGCAGCTGGATCTGGACGGCTCGGCAGCCTACGGTCCCGAGATCGAGGCGTTCGTGGGCGTTCCGGATGACTACTACCTGCGTCCGGCCTATCCGAATCCGTTCTCCACTTCGGCAACGATCGCCTTTGCGGCGGGACAGAGCCAGAACATGAAGGTCGAACTCTACAACATGCAGGGACGCATGGTCCGCGTGCTGTACGACGGAGTTGTTGACGCGAACAGCCAGTACGAGGCTCGCATTGATGCGGCCGGCCTCGCGAGTGGCGTTTATATCGTTCGTATGTCGGGTGATCGCACCCTGGCCACCCAGCGTGTGACAATCATGAAGTAGCGCAACCTTCGGGTTGTCGTAAAGAGGGCGTGGCGTCGGGCTGACCGGCGCTGCGCCCTTCTGTTTTATCCGGCCGTTGATTGTCATCAGTGGCATCCGGCGTGCCGGCTGAGGAGAACGGAGCCACGTGCCCAGAAGTATTTTTGCTCGTATACTTCATGGATGGTCGCGGCCGCGCTCGGTGTCACTCGATCGAGGTCGCGCGAAACGATTCCCACGTTCTAACGCGATCGACTAATGGCACGTCCCGTAACACTCTTTACCGGCCAGTGGGCCGATCTGTCGTTGGAGGTACTGGCTGAAAAAGCGAGTTCCTGGGGTTATGACGGTCTTGAACTTGCCTGCTGGGGCGACCATTTCGATGTACAGAAAGCGCTGAGCGAACCCGATTACTGCAAAGGCCGTCACGAACTGCTCGCCAGGTACGGTCTCAAGGTCTGGTCGATCAGCAACCATCTTGTTGGGCAGGCCGTGTGTGACAACATCGACGCGAGGCACAAGGCGATCCTGCCTGCACATGTCTGGGGTAACGGCGATGCGGAAGGAGTACGGTCACGGGCGGCAGCTGAGATGAAAGACACGGCTCGGGCTGCCGCGAAGCTCGGCGTCGAGGTTGTTAATGGCTTTACCGGCAGCAGCATCTGGCACCTGCTGTATTCGTTCCCTCCGGTTTCGGCGGGAATGATCGACGAAGGCTACGCTGACTTTGCGAAGCGATGGAATCCGATCCTCGACGTTTTCGATGAAGTGGGCGTCAGGTTCGGCCTCGAGGTGCATCCCACGGAGATCGCCTTTGATCTGTCTTCCGCCCAGCGCGCCATCGACGCGCTTGACGGACGTCGTGCTTTCGGATTCAACTATGACCCAAGTCATTTCGCCTATCAGGGCGTCGACTATGTCGGGTTCATTCGAGCGTTCGCAGACCGCATTTACCACGTTCACATGAAGGACGTCTGGTGGTCACCCGTTGCAACACGGAGCGGCGTGTTCGGCGGGCACCTGGACTTTGGACATCCGGATCGACACTGGGACTTCCGCTCTCTGGGACGAGGCGGCGTCGATTTTGAGGAGATCATCCGGGAATTGAATCGAATTGGATACGACGGACCGCTTTCAGTTGAATGGGAGGACGGCGGAATGGATCGCGAACACGGGGCCGAAGAAGCATGTGACTTCGTGCGAGCGGTCGACTTCAAACGCTCAGATCGTGCTTTCGATGCCGCATTCGATTCAGACAGCAGATAGCGGATTTTCGCTTCGCCGCGTTGCGGTACTCGCCGCGCTGTGCGCGACTGTTGGCGCCGGTTGCAGCACCACGGCAGACACGTCCGCGCCCGGCGCGAGAACAGACTCGGGCGTCGCCGAAATGCCTTCGGTCAATGAAGGTCGTGCCCCTGCGGAACGCGATGCAGCTCTGATCCCGCTTGATCCGAACGTCCGAATCGGCACGCTGGATAACGGACTTACGTATTACATCCGGCACAATGATCGCCCGGCCGACCGCGCGGAGCTTCGCCTGGCGGTCAACGCGGGCTCGATACTTGAGAACGACGAACAGCTCGGTCTCGCGCACTTTGTTGAACACATGGCGTTCAACGGGACGGAGCGGTTCCACAAACAGGAGCTCATCGATTACCTCGAGTCGACGGGCGTTCAATTCGGCGCTGACCTGAATGCCTACACCTCTTTTGACGAAACAGTGTACATGCTTCAGGTGCCGACTGACAGCATCGGCCTGTTGGACACCGGCATCGAGATCCTCCGAGAGTGGTCTTCGCGCGTCTCCTTCGAACCGGATGAGATCGAAAAAGAACGTGGTGTGGTCATCGAAGAGTGGCGGTTGGGCCGGGGTGCGTCAGCCAGAATCCGCGATAAGGAATTGCCGGTCATGCTTGCGGGCTCGCGCTATCCGGATCGTCTGCCCATCGGCACGAAAGAGAATCTTGAGACCTTTGATCCGGTGGCGCTTAGAAAATTCTATGCTGACTGGTATCGTCCGGACCTGATGGCCGTTGTCGTGGTCGGTGCTGTTGACGTCGACCATGTGGAGCGGCTTATTCGAGATCAGTTTTCGGATCTGGAGCGACGATCGGACGCTCCTGATCGTCCGACGTTCAAGATTCCCCAGCATGCCGAAACCCTGGTTTCGGTCGTCGCAGATCCGGAAGCCTCCGTTAAGTCGGTGTCGGTCCTCTACAAGGCGGACGACCCGAATGCCGGCAATCGGAATGCCAGTACCGAGGTTATGCGTGAATCGCTGCTGGAGGCGCTCTACATGAACATGTTCAATGATCGGCTTCGCGAACGCACGCAATCGGATGATCCGCCGTTTTTTGGAGCGGGAGTTGGATTCGGTTCCTTCGGACGATCCAAGAAGCTGCTCAGCCTGACGGCTATTCCCGGGCAGCGCGGTTTCGATGCGGCCCTTGGAGCGGTTGTCGAAGAGGCAGAACGAATTCGACGATTCGGATTTGCCGAAACCGAGCTCGAGCGGTCGAGGGCGGATCTACTGCGAAGCTACGAGATCGCATGGTCCGAACGTGATAAGACGGAGTCGAGCCGGTATGCACGTGAGTATGTTGGCAACTTCCTCGACGCAGAACCGATACCCGGTATCGAATGGGAACACGAGTATGCTGCTGCGGTCCTGCCGTCCCTATCGACAACGGATGTGAATGCTGTTGGGTTGGATCTGATTTCCGATGGAAGCCGCGTGCTGCTCGTATCTGGTCCGGAGGTCGACGGAGATCCGCTTCCTGATCCGTCGTCGCTTCTGAAGGTCCTGGACGAGGTCGAATCGACGGATATCCAGCCGTACGTAGACTCAGTCGAGGCCGGCAATCTCGTTGACCCCTTGCCGACGGCCGGCGCCATCGCTTCCGAGACCGGCGACGACGCAACTGGCATCCACCATCTGGTTCTGTCGAACGGTGCGAATGTCTATTTCAAATCGACCGATTTCAAGAACGACCAGCTGCTGATGAGTGCGTCGAGTCCCGGTGGTACGTCTCTAGTTGACGATCAGTGGGATGTTGCCGCAGACTTCGCATCGACCCTGGTTGCGCAAAGCGGAGTTGGCGAGTTTGGCCCCACGGCGCTTCAAAAGAAGTTGGCCGGCAAGGCCGTCCGCGTCACTCCGTCGATTACTGAGCGTCGCGAAGTTATTGGCGGCGCCGCGTCTCCGGCCGACATGGAGACGATGTTTCAGCTAACGTATCTCTACTTCACGGAACCGCGCCTGGACTCGACGGCCTATCGATCGTTTGTCTCCCGCTATCGAAGCTTGCTGGAGAACATCGATGTCGATCCCAACAGGGCGTTCTCGGACACGCTTGCCGTTACGCTTGCACAGAATAACTTCCGGCGTCGCCCGGTAACGCTTGCCACACTCGACGAACTGAATGAGCGGAAGTCGATTGAGATTTTCCGAGATCGCTTTGCCGATGCGGGTGATTTCACCTTTGTGTTCGTCGGAGCGCTTGATCCTGTAGAACTCAAGTCGAACATCGAGCGCTACGTCGCGTCGCTTCCGTCGTCCGGAAGAGTGGAGGAGGCGCGGGACCTCGGCATTCGTCCTCCAGAGGGTCACGTGACCAGGACGCTCGTGCGCGGGAGCGAGCCAAAGAGCCGAGTGCAGTTGGTCATCACGGGCGCCGCAAACTATTCGAACGAGGCAAGGCGGATGGTTCGTGTGATCCAGGAACTGCTGGACATTCGGCTTCGAGAGGTGCTTCGGGAAGACAAGGGTGGGACTTACGGCGTCTCTATCGCGGGGTCTGTTTCGGATGAGCCGGTGGAAGCGTTCCAGTTTTCGATCGGTTTTGGTTGTTCTCCGGATCGGGTTGACGAGTTGGTGCAAACGACTCTTTCGGAACTCGACAGGTTTGTCGCGGATGGTCCGGATCCGGAGGACATCCACAAGGTTGTCGAGACGATCACGCGGCAGCACGAGGTCGGACTTCGACAGAACGAATACTGGCTGTCGGCAATCCAGTATTATGCCGATCAAGGCGTTGACTTCTCCGAAATTCTGGCTGGCGGACATGATTTCTATGCTGCCTTGACGCCCGAACAGATTCGACTTGAGGCGACCCGGTATCTCGACCGTTCCAACCTCATCACGCTTGTCATGAATCCGGAGACCGACACGCAATGAGCAGGATAGTTGTCGTTGGCGGTGGAATCTTCGGCTTAACCGCTGCGGATGAACTGACGGGGCGCGGGTGGGATGTGACGGTAATCGAGCGGGGTACGGTGCCTGATCCGTTGGCGGCAAGCACGGATATTTCGAAGGTGATCCGCATGGAGTACGGCGCGGATCGGGAGTATATGGCCCTCGGCGAAAAGGCGATCGAGGGATGGCACCGCTGGAACGACATGTTCGCCGACGCTTTTGGCGAGGTCGTTTACCACGAGACGGGCGTCGCGATGTTCTGCATGGAGTCGATGCGCGGCGGCGGGTT
>JAGQWL010000484.1 GCA_020437385.1 Bacteroidota bacterium | reverse complement strand
GTCTCGAGGACAACGCCATTTGCCTGGAGAGCGGCACTAATGTCGCCAGCAACGAATATGCTATCGCCAACGATAGCGATCGCGTTCACCGTTCCATCGACGCCGTGCCCGATCGCGTCCCACTCGTCGCCATCCCATCTGGCAACCGCCTTCGTCGGAACATCGCCAAGTTCAGTGAAGTAGCCGCCCACCACTAGATAATCCCGTGACGATTCGACCACGTTGACACCTCCGTAGAACCCGTTCAGGCGAAACGTATCAAACCAATTTGTATTCGACCAACGAGAGCTATTTTGGGCGTTAGCACTCTGAGCCAGAAACAAACCGAGGCAAACCAGGCAGGACCGAAGTAGGCTGTGGCAAAACCTCGACACAAAATGTTGATTCATCTGGCAAATTGGTTTCTGGTAGTTCGTGATCACCAAAGTAGAAAGCAGAGCCAGCAACGGACCGGCCGCTACGTCGAGTCGGAAGGCAAGTCAAACCGTCAACGCACTTTCCGGTCGCCGCACCCTCACCCCGTCGGCTCCAGCACCCGGAAATACTCCTCGTTCCCCACAAACGGCTGATCGTACAACCGCTTGCCCGTCGCCTTCGCCAATGCGTTCGCCAGCGCGGCGGATACCGGCGGCAGCGCCGGCTCGCCGAGCCCCGTCGGGTCGATGCCGTTGTCCACGAAGTGCGTCTCGATCGCGCGCGGCGCCTCGCTGTTTCGGATCAGTCGGTAGCGATCGAAGTTCGCCTGATCCGGCTTGCCGTCCGTGATCGTCAGCGCGCTGTACATCGAGTGGCCGATGCCGTCGATCGTCCCGCCCTCGACCTGGTTACGCGCCGCGTCCGGGTTGACGACGATCCCGCAATCCACCGCACACCACACCTTGTCGATGACGGGCTTCCGGTCCTCGATGACCACGTCCACCACCTGCGCCACGTACGAGTTGTGGCAGTAGTACGCCGCCACGCCGCGGTAAACGCCCGGCCGCTCCTCGCCCCATCCCGATTTCTCGCGGACGAGCTTCAGCACGCCCGCGTATCGCGCCGCGTCGTAGTCATAATCGCCGCCCACCGGACTCCGCATCGCGCGTTCGAACAGCGCGAGCCGAAACTCGATCGGATCAATGCCCGCAACCTCGGCCACCTCGTCGATGAACGCCTGCTCCGCACCTGCGATGAAGTTGGATCGCGGCGCCCGCCACGCTCCAGTCGAGACGTTAGATCGGAGCCCGAAGTTTTCCGCGAGGTAGTTGTCGACGGCGCCGGCAGGGAACCGATCTTCGAAAACGGGTCCGCTGCTGATTCCCGCCGCCCGCACATGGAACGCGACGAGCTTGTTGTTTTCGTCGAGTCCGGCGCGATACGTCGCGCGGTAGGCGGGTCGGTACGTGCCCTGCGTCATGTCGTCCTCGCGCGTGTACACGAGTTTGATCGGACCGCCGACCTTCTTTGAGATGAGGGCCGCTTCGAGTCCGAAGTTGCCGTACAGCCGCCGCCCGAATCCGCCGCCCATCCGCGTCATCTCGACGGTGACCTGTTCTTTGGTCATTCCGAGGGATTGGGCGACAACCTTCTGCAGCTCCTCCGGCGTCTGAACGGGTCCGATAAGCTCGGCGCGATCCGCCGTTACGTTCGCGAAGAAGTTCATCGGCTCGAGCGTGTTGTGCGCGAGCAGGGGAGCGGTGTACGTCCGCTCGATCACGGTCTTTGCCGATCGGAACGCAGCATCCGGGTCCCCGTCGACGCGCCGCGGCTCACGAGCATTGTCGGCAATCAAATCCGCCATCGACTGCATCTGTCCAGCCGAGCCCTCCAGCTTTTCGGCGGGCTCCCATTCAAGCTTGAGCGCGCGCTTGGCCTTCAACGTCTGCCACGTCGTATCGCCGATGACGACCACCTTTTCCGGAAACGCGTTGACCATCGACCAATTTGACTCCGCCGGCGTCGCATCGATCGTGAACACGTCGTGGATGCCGGGCATCGCCAGCGCGGCCTTCGCGTCCAGCGACTTCAGCCGCATCCCGAATGCGGGCGCGTGTTCGATCATCGCGATGCGCATCCCATCGCGCTTGAAGTCGAGTCCGTAGAGCGGTTCGCCCGTGACGATCTTCTTCGCATCGACGTTCTTCCGCGACGTGCCGATGATCGTGAAGTCCTTCGGATTCTTGAGCGGTACATCGGATGGGACGTCGAGCTGCGCGGCGTCCGAAACGACCTCGCCGTAGCTGAGCTCACGCCCGGATGCCTTGTGCGTGATCGTGCCGTTGCTGGTGGTCAGTTCGGATGCGGGGACTTCGAGTCGCGTGGCCGCGGCCGTCAGCAGCATCTGCCGCGCGGTTGCGCCGGCGGTGCGGAGGCTGTTCCATCCCTGGCGGATGGACTGGCTGCCGCCCGCGAGCTGCCGCCGGTACTTGTCCGTGTCGAGCGGTGCCTGCTCGACGACGACGTTCTTCCAGTCGACATCCAGCTCTTCGGCGACGATCATCGGCATCGATGTCTTGACGTTCTGTCCGATCTCCGGATTCGGCGAGAGGATCGTGACGATGCCGTTCTCCGCGATCTTCAGGTAAGCGTTGACGTCTGTCCAGGACTTCGGCATTCCGGGTGCGGATGGTTTGCATCCGGCGAGCCAGTTGAATCCGAGCATGAGTCCGCCGCCGGCGAGGGCGGATGCCTGCAGGAAGCTGCGTCGATTGAGGGAGGTGTTGGAAGGAGCCACGGTTCGAAAGGGTTTTGTGCGAGTGTCGGGTGCTGCCTCGTTGTCGCTTCGTTGATGGGCCGGCCTTGAGCGTCTTGCGTGCGTCGTCCGGCCGGGGTCAGGCTTCTTCGGCGGCCTTCTTGATAGCGGCGCGGATGCGGAGGTAGGTCCCGCAGCGGCAGAGGTTGCCGTCCATGGCCTCGGTGATCTCGTCGTCCGTCGGATTCGGATTCCGCGCGAGGAGGGCGGCCGCGTTCATGATCTGACCGGCCTGGCAGTATCCGCATTGCGGGACGTCGAGCTCGAGCCACGCTTTCTGCAGCGCGTGGCTCCCGTTCTTCGACAGGCCTTCGATTGTCGTGATCTGTTTGTCGCCGACGGCCGATACCGGAAACGAGCACGAACGGATGGCGGTGCCGTCGAGGTGCACGGTGCAGGCGCCGCACTGTGCGATGCCGCAGCCGAATTTTGTGCCGACGAGGTCGAGGTGTTCGCGGAGGACCCACAGGATCGGGGTGTCGGCATCGACGTCAACTTCGTGCCGATGGCCGTTGACGCGAAGGTTGTAAACGGGCATGGGTATCGGGCGTTCGGATTGTGTGTATTCCGATGGTACGTTCCAGTCGGGGAGGGGTTCTATGGGTTGGATTCGTGGATTCGTGGATTCGTAGAATCGTGGCCTTGCAGGAAAGTAGGAGCGGAGGAAAGTAGGAAAGTAGGCACGTTCTGTTTCACGATCCGGCGATAACCGTGCAGGTTGGAGTGGCAGGTCGCCACGTCAACTAAGAATCTCGGAAGTCTATGGGAATCTCGGAGTCTGAGAAGTATCTGGGCCTCCAGGCCGCTATACAATCGTGGAGCAGACTTCGACCTGATCTGACAACTGACAACTGACCTGACAACTGACCTCTGACAACTTTGCCTATCACTGCTCACTTCGCGAGCGAAGCGAGCGGCCTTCATTCCATCATTCTTTCATTCCATCATTCCGTACTCCCGACACCTCAACGCGAATCACTCGTACAACCCCTGTCCAAACCGCTGTTACCTTTTGAGAGTCTCACCTAGTGGAGGTGGCCATGAAACGTATCAATCACAGTGTCCGATTCATCCTGCTCTCCTTCGCCGCGGTCCTTCTGCTTTCCGGATGCGGCTCATCGAACAAGCTCGCGGATTACGATTACTCCGGACGCACCCTTGCGGCGGTGTACGAGTTTCCGCCGTATCCCGAAGTGCTGACGGGCGCGTATTTCCCGGGTCACCCGAAGCGCCCGATTCACGCCGTCATCCGCCTCGGCAGCCGGATCGCCAAAGAGATTGAAGCGAACGATCTGCGCGAAAAGCTCGCTGAGGCATCGGACAGCGTCGACGTGGCGAGCCTGCTTTCGGATCGGCTGCTGACGCGATCCGCCCGCTACCTCGGCGCCGATCCGGTTGGCGACGAACGCGACGCGGATTTTCTGCTCGAGGTGCGCGTCCGCGACTACGGTATCGACGCGGAGGACTGGGATGCCGCGGCGCACTTCTTTGTTGACGCGGAAGTGGTGCTGCTCGAACGCCGCACCGGACACGAGATCTGGCGGAACCGTGTGAAGGAACGCGACAACATCACGCCGGCGGTGTTCGGGCCGATACCCGTGCGCAACGTCGTGACCGCGCACGCGTTTTCGCAGCTATCGGTCGAGGAGATCGGTGCCGCGCTCGAGGGGCTGAGCGAGTACGCGGCGGATTCGATTGCGGACCACTTGCGGGACGGGCTTCGGAAGGCAAGGAAGTAGTGTGAGTCCGACGCCAGGAAAGTACGAGCGTAGGAAAGTAAGAAAGTAGGATGCGATCCGAGAAGGCAGAGTCGTACTCTTTCCAGTGTAACCACTGAATCGCGTCGTCTCGGGCAGTCCTCGAGCGGGACGATGATCGTACCTTTCTTACTTTCCTACATTCGTCCGCTCAGATTTTCTTTTCTTGCTGTCAGCCTGAAGCCATGCGCCATCGCCTGCTCTCGTACAACGCCTCAATCACCGCACTCGCGCTTCTCCTCACCGCCGGCTGTAAGAAACCGGCAGAACCAAACCTCCCGTCCGCCGCTCTCGAACGCGCGTCGAACCCGATCGCCGACGGCTGGTACGCGGATCCGGAAGGCGCGGTCTTCGGCGACACCTACTGGGTCTTCCCGACCTTCTCCGCGAAGTACGACGACCAGGTGTTCTTCGATGCGTTCTCTTCGCCGGACCTCGTGACCTGGACAAAACACGAACACGTACTCGATTCATCTGCCGTCAAGTGGGCGCGGCGCGCAATGTGGGCGCCATCCGTCGTTGAGAACAACGGCAAATACTACTTCTTCTTCGCGGCGAACGACATCCAGAGTGACGACGAATACGGCGGGATTGGGGTGGCCGTCGCCGATCAGCCGGAGGGTCCGTATCGCGACTACCTCGGCAAGCCGCTCATCGACAAGTTTCACAACGGCGCGCAGCCGATCGACCAATTCGTCTTCCACGACGGCGACGCGTGGTACATGATCTACGGCGGATGGCGCCACGCCAACATCGCGCGCCTGAAGGACGACTTCACCGGTTTCATCCCGTTCGCTGACGGCACCACGTTCCGCGAGATCACGCCGACCGATTACGTCGAGGGCCCGTTCATGCTGAAGCGGGGCGGGAAGTACTACTTCATGTGGTCCGAGGGTGGATGGACCGGCGACGATTACCGCGTGGCCTACGCGATTGCGGATTCGCCGTTCGGTCCGTTTGAGCGTATCGGCACGATCCTCGAGCAGGACCCGAACATCGCGACGGGGGCGGGGCACCACTCGGTGATCAAGGCGATCGGCTCGGACGACTACTACATCGTTTACCATCGCCGGCCGATTCCGAACGAGGGGCGGGACCATCGGGTGACGTGTATTGATCGGCTTGTGTTTAACGCGGATGGGACATTGCAGAAAGTGGTGATGACAGGGTAGCAACTTTCTTTTGTCCCCAAAAGAAGGTTGCGCAAAGAAAGGGGCCCGGGCTGGATTTGTTTCGGCGCTGAGGGTTGGCGCAGCCGTTCGTGTGTCGCTCAATGCCGAAACAAATAATGCCCGGGGATTTGTCATCCCGCGCCCCTGTGGTAGAACGGGTCTCGGCAGTACACGCGGGACCTCATTTGAAGGAATGAACGAATGAACGAATGAAAGAATGAAGGAGTCTCGTCCG
>JAGQWL010000483.1 GCA_020437385.1 Bacteroidota bacterium | reverse complement strand
GAATGGGAGAATGGGAGACGCTCGCTTCGCTCGCGAAGTTGTCAGTTGTCAGTTGTCACTTGTCAGATTGGGTCTCGGGTCATCGGAGTGCAACGAGCAATCCTGGAGTCCCAGACTCTTAGATTCCGTTCGCACTGATCCACGATTCTACGATTCTACGATTCTCCGATTCCACGATTCTCCGATTCTACGATTCACGCCAACCGGCCAACCTCTTGAGTCAGCCTGAACACATACGAACCGCGATCCTCCACGGCGCCGGCTACGTCGGCCGCGAGCTGATACGGCTCGTGTCAGTCCATCCGCTGCTTGATCTGAGCGTGGTGACCAGCCGATCGCATGCGGGCGAGCCGATCCATGTCGCGCATCCGGAGCTGCGCGGAGTTGTCGATCTATCGTTTTCTTCGGAGCTCGACGATGTGAACGCGGTGGATGCGGTGTTCATCGCGGCTGAGCATGGGAAGGGAATCGAAGCGGTTGTCCGCCTGCTCGACGCGGGATACGAGGGGAAGATCGTTGACCTCAGCGCGGATTTTCGCCTGCGCGATCCGGCGGGATATCCGAAGTGGTACGACTTCGAGCATCCGGAGCCCGAGCTGCTCGCGCAGTTCGCGTATGGGATTCCGGAACTCTACGCTCCGTATGAGACGGATCGGTTCGTCGCGAACCCCGGTTGTTTTGCCACCGCGATTTCGATGGCGCTGGCGCCGCTGCGCAGCGCAGACTCGCCGCTTCGTGCCTACGTGACGGCGATGACGGGCGCGTCGGGATCCGGCGCGACGCCGAAGGTCGGCACGCATTACCCTACACGTGACGGAAACGCCCGTGCGTACAACGTGCTGCACCATCGGCACCAGGGCGAGATCGATCAGGTGGTGGGAGAGGTTGTCAGCGTTGATTTCGTTCCGTCGTCCGGACCGTGGACTCGCGGGATCTGGGGCACCGCGCATATTGCATCCGTCGACGAGATCAATGCATCGGAACTCGATGCTGCGACGGTCGGACGTTGGTTTGAAGAATTGTATGGCGGATGCCCGTTCGTGCGGGTGTGGCCGGGCCAGATTCCGGAGATGCGTTGGTCGGTGAATTCGCCTTTCGTCGATCTCGGCTTCGTTCAGAAGAACGGACGGCTGGTCATCGGCTTCGCGATCGACAATTTGATGAAGGGCGCTGCGAGCCAGGCGATTCAGAATCTGAACCTCCTCGTCGGCCTGCCGGAGACGGAGGGGCTGTTTATCGCGCGATCAGAGATCGCGCTCAGGAATGGATGAATGATGGAATGATGGAATGAAGGCTTCGCTGACAACTGACAACTTACTCGGCTCTTCGCCAATGCAAATCGCAACCCATCCCGACACCACCTCCTCGATCATGCAGACCGAGGACGCCTACCTGCTGCGTTCGTATCGCAAGAAGGAGATTGCGCTTGCCCGCGGCGAGGGCTGCTACGTCTGGGACCTCGAGGGCAACAAGTACCTCGACTTCTACGGCGGTCATTGCGTGACGCTGCTTGGTCACTGTCCGCCGCCGGTTGTCGAAGCGATCCAGAAACAGGTCGGCGAGCTGATGTTCTATTCGACGCTCGTCTACTCACCAGCTCGTGCCGCCGCCACTGCGGAACTGGCGGACTTCGCGCCGGACGGGATGAAGACAATCTTCTTCTGCAACTCCGGCACCGAGGCGAACGAAACAGCACTGAAGCTCGCACGCAAGCACACCGGCAAGCCCGCGATCGTGGCGATGGAAGGCGACTTTCACGGACGAACACTCGGCAGCCTCTCGGTCACGTGGGATCTGCACTACAGGGAGCCGTATCTGTCGTCGATGGGACCGGTGCATTGGTCCCCGTTCGGGGATGCCGATGCACTCGAAAAGGTCGTCGCGTCCAATGACGACATCGCGGCCGTTATCGTCGAGCCGATTCAGAGCATGGCGGGCGTGACCGTGGCGCCGCCTGAGTTTTTCCAGGCGATGCGCCGGATATGCGACGCGCACGGGGTCAAGTTGATCTTCGACGAGATCCAGACGGGCATCGGACGAACGGGAAAGTTCTCGATATCCGAGTGGTTCGGCATGAAGCCGGATCTGATTACGCTGGCGAAAAGCCTCGGCTCCGGTGTTCCAGTCGCCGCGACGCTCGTGTCGGATGAGATTGCCGATGCGGTTGAATACGGCGATCAAGGGACGACCTTCGGCGGCGGGATGGTCGCGATGGCGGCAGCGTCGTCGTCGCTGAAGATGCTGCGCGAGGAGAACCTGATGCCGCGCGCGACGTGGATCTACGAGACGCTGCGCGATCGCATCACGCCCGGAGTTGCGCCGCACGTCGTAGACTTTCGCGGTATGGGAGCGCTCATTGGCATCGAGTTCGACCAGCCTTCGGGTCCGATCGTCAAGAAGCTGTTCGAGAAGGGAATCCTCGTCGGCGGATCCGGCAATCCGAACACGATCCGTGTGATGCCGGCGCTGGTTGCCGGTGAAGCGGAGGTGACGCGGTTCGCCGACGCGCTGCTGGCGGTGTTGGGAGACTCGTAGACTCGTAGAGTCCAGGAATCGTGGACCGGAAGGAAAGTAGGAGAATGGGAAAGTAGGAAAGTAGGAGCGTAAGAAAGTAG
>JAGQWL010000482.1 GCA_020437385.1 Bacteroidota bacterium | reverse complement strand
TACCTCGGGCGCGACGTCGGCGTCGCGGCACCGGGAAGCGCACCGACTGACCCGGCTGCGACCGAGCGGGGCATACAACATCTGCGATCCCTGGGCCTCAATCCCGTGACCATCCGCAATACATTCGCGGCAAACGGATATCTCTGCGGAACGGATGAAGTAAGAGCCGACGAACTTAATCAGTTTCTGCGTGACCCCGACATACGAACCGTGTTCTGCCTGCGCGGCGGCTACGGCTCGTCGCGGATTCTCAGATTCCTCGACTATGAGGCGGCCGCCCAAAAGCCAACGTTGATCGTCGGGTACTCGGATATCACTGCAATCCAGCTCGCGCTTCTCGCCAGAAGTCGGTTACCATCCCTATCCGGCCCAATGGTTTCTGTCGAATTTGCCGGGGATGCAGCAACACTGCAACAACCGTTCTGGGACCTTCTCGGCGCGTCTCAGACGCGTTTTCCTTATGAGCTGGTGCCGCCCAACGGGTACCCCGCGCTCTCGGGGTTCGCGGACGGCTCTGTGTCCGGGAAACTGATAGGCGGCAACCTTTCCGTGTTGTCCCGACTTGTTGGAACCGAATACCTTCCCGACATGGTCGGAGCGATTCTGTTTCTCGAGGATGTTGCCGAGTCACCGTATCGCATCGACGGCATGCTCGCGCAACTACAGAACGCCGGAATCCTCGAGCGCCTCGGCGGTATCGTCCTGGGGAGCTTCACGGACTCCGACCCTCCCGAAGGAAAGCCGTCGCTTTCCATGCAACAGGTTTTCGCCGACTATCTGGGGAAGCTGGGCATTCCCGTCGCGCGAGACCTGTGTTATGGTCATTTTCCTGTTAAGAATGCAGTCCCAATCGGTCTTCCCGCTCGCCTCGACGTCAAAGGGGAATCCGCAAGCCTTACTTTGCAGGACTCGATCTGGACCGCTCTGTCCAACCGGGTGACTTGACCATTCTGACGTACCGATACAGTCCGCAACCTGGATGAAGCTTGTCGTTTTCGCTTCCGGCGGAGGAAGCAACTTCGATGCAATCTGTAAAGCTATCGACGAGGGTCGGCTGGCCGCCGAGGTAGTCGGGTTGGTTTCTGATCGCCCGACGGCCGGTGCAATCAGGATTGCCGCGGATCGGTCAATCCCGACGTCGGTCATCGACCCCCGCGACTTTGGCTCGGTAGACACTTTTGCCGAGGCGCTCTCAACATTTGCGGATGAACGTGGCGCAGACTTCGCGGCTTTAGCCGGTTTTCTCCGGAAGATCCCCGATGCGTTCGTCGCGAAATTTGCCGGTCGTCTGTTGAACATTCATCCGTCCCTCCTTCCGGCGTTCGGCGGAAAGGGGATGTATGGCGGACGAGTCCATCAGGCGGTGCTCGACTACGGCGCGAAGTGGACCGGAGCAACCGTACACCTTGTCGACAACAGCTATGATACGGGTCCCGTTGTCATGCAGGAAGTCGTGCCTGTTCATCCCGGCGATACAGCCGAGACACTTGCAGCCCGCGTACTTCGAACCGAACACCGGATCTATGCGAAAGCCCTTCAAGCATTCGCACTGGACAGAGTCCGGATCGACGGTCGCTCCGTGACGATTGACATGCTTTCTGAACCATCAACTGGAGAGGCCGCTCGTGACGCCGAAGTCAACGGCCGCTCCATCGAAAAAACGCAGCAGAACCATGATTGAAGTAAAGAACCTGCCACCCCCGGCAGACCTTCAAGTAGTCCGTCGGGCACTGATTTCGGTATTCGACAAGTCGGGTATCGTCGATTTCGCGCGTCGGCTGTCGGCGCTGGGGATCGAACTCGTGTCCACCGGCGGTACGGCGAAGCTGCTTGCCCAGGCCGGGCTCGAGGTCTCGGACGTTTCCAACCTGACCGGCTTCCCGGAGATACTCGGTGGCCGCGTCAAAACACTGCATCCGATTGTTCATGGAGGCCTACTCTTCCGCCGGAACGACCCCGATGATCAGCGCGAGGTTAAGGAACATGACATCCCGTCGATCGACCTCGTTGTGACAAATCTTTATCCCTTTGCGGACGTTGTTGGCCGGGCTGATGTGACAATGGCGGAGGCACTGGAGAACATTGACATCGGTGGCCCAACGATGATTCGAGCGGCTGCGAAAAACCATTTCTTCGTTGGCGTCGTCACGTCGCCGGATGACTACGACGAAGTTGCACAGGTTCTGGAAACACACGAGTCGCGTCTTACACTCTCGGTGCGGGAGCGGCTTGCCGCGCGGGCGTTTGAACGAACCGCGTCGTATGATCGCAACGTCGCGGGTTTCTTCGACCGATGGACTGCCCATTCCGGCGACGGGCAGCCTGCTGCCAACGACAAATCGCCCAACGCGGCGTTCTCTGTTACGATGCCTCTGGCGGCGGCCCTCCGGTATGGCGAGAATCCTCATCAGCAAGCGCGACTTTACGGGTCACCCGAACAGACCTACCGACAGTTGCATGGAAAGGAGTTGTCGTTCAACAATCTGCTGGATCTCAGCGCCGCCGTTCAGCTCATAGATGAGTTCCGATCGGCTGAGCCGTCGGTCGCGATACTGAAGCACACCAATCCGTGCGGTGTTGCCACGCGAGGGACGCTGCTTGATGCCTACAACGCCGCATTTGCTACCGACAAGCAGTCGCCGTTCGGCGGAATCGTAGTCGTCAACCGAGAGCTTGACCTCGAGACGGCTCGCGCAATCGACGCCGTCTTTACCGAAATCATTATTGCCCCGGCGTTCGCTGCCGACGCGCTCGACTTCCTGCAGGCGAAAAAGAACCGGCGGCTCATTGAGAATAAGTCGAATACCGCGGGGTTCTCCCTTCCCGATGTGCGGACGGTCATGGACTGTCTCCTCGTTCAGGACCGCGACGGTGCGCTGCCGGATGCGGGGACATTGCGTGACTCCTGCACGGTCGTCACAAAACGTGCGCCGACCGAGCAGGAATGGAAGGACCTGGACTTTGCGTGGCGTGTCGTCAAGAACGTCAAGAGCAACGCGATCGTGTATGCACGCGATTGCGCCACACTTGGCATTGGCGCCGGCCAGATGTCACGAATCGACTCATCGGAGATTGCTGTTTCCAAGAGTAGGAAGTCAGCTTTGTCTCTCGACGGGTCAGTTGTGGCTTCGGACGCGTTCTTTCCATTTGCAGACGGACTTGCCGCGGCAGCCGAAGTCGGGTCGACTGCTGCCATCCAGCCTGGCGGCTCGGTCAGGGACGATGAAGTTATCGCTTACGCGGACGACGCGGGGATCGCGATGGTATTTACCGGACGCAGACACTTCCGACACTAGGCAAGACGCGCTATATTGAGCGTTGCAGAGCAGTTTTCGGGCCTTCCCACCGCGTTTGCAACCGACGAAGGCCGGCGTCGAATCCACCGTGGCTCGCACGATAGTGCCCGCCAGATCCGTCGCTTTTCAAAAAAGACACCGAAGGCTGGCCGTCGGCGCACGACTTTTGTTAGCGTGCAGCGGCTAGCTTTCCACTCCCGATCCCGCAACACCGATGGGTCTTTTCAACTTCGCAACGGACGCCGCAATCGACCTTGGTACGGCAAACACGCTCATTTACATCAAGGGGCGTGGAATTGTCCTGAATGAACCGAGTATTGTCGCGCTCCACCGATCAACCCGCAAGCCAATTGCGATTGGCCTTGAGGCCCAGCAGATGCACGAGCGCACGCATCGGGAGATCGAAACCATTCGCCCGCTCAAGGACGGCGTAATCGCTGATTTCGAGGTTGCCGAGCAACTCATTCGTGGCTTGATTCGGAAGGTTCAGAGTAGCTGGATTACTTCGATCAGGCGAATGGTGATCTGCGTTCCATCCGGCATCACCGAAGTTGAAAAGCGCGCCGTACGCGATTCCGCCGAACACGCGGGCGCGCGGCAGGTGTACCTTATCGATGAGCCGATGGCGGCGGCTGTCGGCATTGGCCTCAACGTGCAGGAGCCCGTCGGGAACATGATCGTCGACATTGGCGGCGGCACAACTGAAATTGCCGTTATAGCGTTGTCCGGCATCGTAATAGATGAGTCTATTCGAGTAGGAGGTGACGAACTTGACAATGCCATCGTGCAGTATTTCAAGCGAAATCACAACCTGTTGATTGGTCAGCGGACAGCCGAGCGAATCAAGTGTGAGGTTGGAAGTGCCGTCGAACTTGACCCTGAATTGGAGGTATCGGTGAAGGGTCGAGACCTCGTTTCCGGCATACCGAAGGTGCGGACGATCTCCTCCGAAGATGTTCGAGAGGCCTTGCGGGAATCGGTAGGACAAATCGCGGCGGCGGTAATCCGCTGTCTTGAACGCACACCGCCGGAGCTCGGCAGCGACGTTCTGGAACGAGGAATCATGTTGACCGGCGGCGGAGCGCTCCTTAAGGGACTGGATACGCTCATCCGGAACAGGGTCGAGCTGCCTGTTTATGTAGCGGAGGATCCGCTCACCGCTGTCGTCCGCGGCACCGGAGCCGTTCTCGAGGATCTGGAGAAACACGAAAAGGTTTTGTCGTAGACGCGGCGGGCCGACCTTAGTGGACACGCGCACGAAGCAATGAATCTTGGAATCTGGGATCGGCTGCGGGACTGGGTGCTTCTGGCAGCCTTTCTCGGCGTGTCCGTGATTCTGCTCGCCTCTCGAAACGAGCCGGTCGTAAGGGGATTCCGTGCGATTGCGCTTCAAGTCGCAGGTGGAGTCGAGGGTAAATTTGCCTGGGTCGGAAACTACTTGAATGCACTCGAGGAGAACGACCGCCTGCGTGCCGAAAATGTCCAGCTGTCCTCCCAGGTCGCAAGGTCTCGGGAGGCCTTTATTGAGAACGACCGCCTGAATCGGCTCTTGAATCTGAAGGAACAGATCGGGTTCAGGACTAAGGCGGCCCGAATCATTTCGAAAGAGATCGATCGACAACAAAACCTGATGACGCTGGACATCGGCTCCAACGATTCCGTCGAGGTCGGAATGGCTGTCGTCGATCAGAATGGGATTCTCGGCCGAACCGTACTTGTCAGTCCTTCGTTCTCGCGAGTAATGCCGTACATGAACACGGAATTTCGGCTGCCGGCAAAGGTCCATCCCAACCAGGCGGCCGGCATCATTCGGTGGGATGGGCGCGATCCGGAGTTCCTGAGCCTCGACCAGGTCATCAAGACCGAACCCGTTGAGCCCGGTCAGGAGGTCGTCACCTCTGGATACAGCGGCATCTTCCCAAGCGGATATCCGATTGGAGTCGTAACATCCGTACGCGTTCGGACCGGAAGAAATGACTTGAGTATCCTTGTCCGCCCCTACTCGAACTACTCGACGGCGGAGCATGCGTTTGTACTATTGACGAAACCGGATCCCGAAAGAATTGAACTTGAGAGCTTCCCTATCGAGTAGTGCCTTCCGCTTGACGCTCGTCGCTGCGACAGTGTCGATCGCATTCACCGGCTGCGTCGGCTCGGCGTCTACGAGACGTGAGTCCGATCGTGCCTCCCTGTCCCGCGTCGTTGAACAGTTGTTGGCCCGAGACGACCTGTCGAACAGCATCTGGGGCATTGAGGTGTTTGTGCCGGAGGACGGTCGCGTGCTCTACGCGAGGAATCCAGGAACGAGCTTCGTCCCTGCTTCCAACACGAAGCTCTACACAACGGCAGCGGCGCTCGACCAACTGGGACCAGACTTCGTTTATCGGACGCCTGTTCTCGCCACCGGTACTGTCGAGGATGGCACCCTGAACGGCGATCTGGTTATTCGCGGGTCTGGCGACCCGACAATCAGTGGTCGGTTCACCAACGGAGACCGGCTCGCCACGTTCAGGGAATGGGCCGCGCGGCTGAAAGAGGCCGGGATCCGTCACATCTCCGGCAACATCGTCGGTGACGACAACCTGTTTGACGATCTGCCTCTCGGATACGGTTGGAGTTGGGACGACGCGGCCTACTGGTACTCAGCCGAGGTTGGGGCACTCACGTTCAATGACAACTGTGTTGACTTCACAATCACGGCCCGACGACCGGGAGAATCCGCGACGATCACGTGGGAGCCGGCAAATACCGCGTTTATTACGGTCGACAATGAGACCGTCACGCTTCCCAGCGATGGCGACTATGACGAAAAGTATTTCAGGGGCCGCGCTTCCAACAACTTTGTTATTTCATCGCATCTGGAGTCCGGACGCACCGTCCACGAGTCGCTGTCGGTCCACAACCCGACTGCCTTCTTTGTTTACGTGTTGCGTTCGGTGCTTGTCGAGAACGGCATCTCAGTTGACGGTTACGCAATAGACATCGACGACGCGACCTACGCTCCGACCGTGACAGACGAGTGGCTGATCTTCGAACACCAATCGCCGCCCCTCTCTGAAATTGTGACAGTGATCAACAAGAGAAGTCACAACCTGTACGCCGAGCAGGTTATCCGAAGTTTGCGACACGAACCGGCAATGCGCAACAACGACGAGCTGACCACCGCTGAAGCCGGAATCGATGCTGCATCCGCCACCTGGACCGCGGCAGGCGTAGACACGAGCCGGATACAGTTGGTCGACGGATCCGGCTTGAGCCGATACAACCTTGTCACGCCGGGCATGACGTCGAGCCTGCTCGCCTACATGTGGACGCTGCCCGATACGTCGAAAAAGAACACGTTCCTGCGATCACTTCCGATTGGGGGCGTTGACGGTTCTATCGGCGGCCGGTTTCGATCAGAGGAGATGCGCGGTCGCGTGCGCGCAAAAACGGGTACGGTATCAAATGTCAGCAGCCTGAGCGGCTATGTTGATCGTTTCGATGGTGGGACACTTGGGTTCTCCATCATGGCGAACAACTTTACGGTTGATACCGATACGGTTCGAGCCGTTCAAGACCAAATCGTGACAGCGGTCGCCAACTGGGGAAACGTTCGGTCAAGCCGCTGATTTTCTTGCACTAACACGTCGATAGTCACGATATTCTCTGCGATTGGTCGACGCGCGACCGATAATTCGTTGGAGGAATCTTTACCGGTTATCTACGATTAACGTGTCATAGATTCCACCACAACTGCGCTCACCATTCTGCCAATAATTCGGCGCCACCAGGTTTGTATTTGATGCTTTTTCGAGGCTACATCAGCTCGAAGCTGCTCATCACGCTGGATTCTGATGCCGCAAGTAGCTGTGCATAACTCATCCGCTCCGCCCCAAAACAGATTGATTCATGCAACCACCGTGCTCGGCGTGCGGCACAACGGGGCCGTTGCACTCGGTTCGGACGGACAGGCGACGATGGGCAATACGGTGGTAAAGCATAACGCCAGGAAGGTTCGGGCGCTGCATGACGGGCAGTTGCTGGCCGGATTTGCCGGCGCAACAGCCGACGCCTTCACCCTTTTTGAGCGTTTTGAAGACAAATTGAAGCAGTATTCGGGCAACGTCACGCGCTCCGCGGTCGAGTTGGCCAAGGACTGGCGCACGGACCGTTACCTGCGTCGTCTGGAAGCGTTGCTGGCTGTTGCATCCACCGATCAACTGCTCCTAATCTCTGGTACGGGAGATGTGATTGAGCCGGACGACAACGTTGTCGCGATCGGATCTGGCGGCCCGTACGCCCTTGCGGCTGCCCGCGCAATGATTAGTTTTGGCTCACCGGATCTTACGGCCCGTCAGATTGTCGAAAACGGCCTTAATATTGCCGGCGACATCTGCATCTACACGAACAGGAATCTTACAATACTCGAACTCTAACGTTCTGGTTGTCCAAATATGCCGACGCGTTCCACCCCATACAATTCCGTCGATTCCGCGGCGCTCTTTGTCGACTATGATGACCTGCACCAGGCCTTATCCCGCCAGGTTGGTGATGCACACGACGCGATCGAGCGACTGATTCGTTCAGTTTCCTCGTCTATTTGTGGCCGATCGGGAGTTGAAGTGGTTTCGGCGCGTGCCTATGCCGACTTTTCCGCACTGGAAGGTGGAGCGGGAATCCAGCACGACCTGACCGTACTCGGTTGTGATCCGCGATTCACCGACTCAAGTGTTCAGTTGAATGGCCCGGAGCTTCAACTTTGCGTGGACACGGTGCGAATGGCAACTGAACGGCCCGAGATTGGACTGTTTGTCATTGTTGCGGGCAATCGTCCGTACCTGCCGGTACTGCAGCACCTTCGCGCGAGCGGAAAGCAGATTGTGCTTGTCGGTCTTCGCCTTCCGCCCGCCCGTGAACTCGCCGGGCTCGGAAACAGCCACTTCGTAGACGCGGCGCGCCTCCTGACGGCAAGCCGCACAAAGGCACCCACGGAGGAGTCACCGGCCTTCGGTCCCGGTGTGTCGACGCTGATTCGCGATAACGTGGAGCACATTGAGGTCGAGGATTACGCCGGGCTGGAAACGCTACGAATCGTCGAGGAGCACTTTGGTCACTACGACGAGGTCTATCTGACGCCGCTTCTCCGAAAGTTGTCGGAGGAACTGGACGAGTCGACAGACGATCCGAAAACCATAATCAGCGACCTCGAAAAGTGTGGCGCCGTCTGGCTTGAAAAAAGATCCGGCTACCCTTACGACTATACGGTCCTGCTTGTCGATCGTGCCCATCCAACGGTCGCCCGGATTCGCGATGAGGTCGCCGACGACGAGGATTTTGAAGACGGATACGACGATTCGGATTACGACGACCGCGGCCACGACGACTTTGATGCCGATGGCGACTACCGGCGTCAAGCCGGCGAGTCTATCGCGGACTGAGGGGTACTATCCCCTCCTGCTCTCTCGCTTTCGCTCTTCGGGTTTGACGCAATTTTGACCGTGTCCGATTGACCGGTGCTGGCACAGATCCGGCTGGCGGTAGACGCGTATAAGGCCGAGAAACCCAACAACCCAGCGATGCAGAAGGAGCTCACACCCCACCAGATTGTCGACGCCCTCGACAAATACGTCGTCGGCCAGAACGAGGCGAAGAAGAGTGTCGCGATAGCGCTCCGAAACCGATGGCGACGCATGAACGCTCCTGCCGAGATGCGGGACGAAATCATGCCGAACAACATTATCATGATCGGTCCGACCGGGGTCGGCAAAACGGAAATCGCGAGGCGACTGGCCAAGCTGGCAGAGGCGCCGTTCATCAAAGTCGAAGCGACGAAATTCACCGAAGTTGGCTACGTCGGCAGGGACGTCGAGAGTATCGTCCGAGACCTCACGGAGTTCGCCATCAACATGGTTCGCGAGGAGCATGAGTCGACGGTGGCCGAGAAGGCTCGAGAATCTGCCGAAGAGCGAATCCTCGACATCCTGATTCCGCCTGTTCGGCCACGCGAACCGGTCGAGGCAACCCCTACCGGATTTGCGATCGCCGGCGACGGCGATCAGGACGCTTCGGACGCGGACCTGCGCGAGCGAACGAGGCAAAAGTTCAGGACAAAGTTGAAGGCTGGCGACCTTGATCACCGAGAGATCGATGTGGAGGTAGATGCAGATTCGGCATCAACCCTTCAAGTTTTCGGCCCCATGGGCATGGAAGAAATGGGCGTCAACCTTCAGGATCTTTTCGGAAACTTGACCGGAAAGAAGCGTCAGAAAAAGCGAGTCAAGGTTCCCGAGGCACGGGAGATCCTTACGAAGCAGGAAGCGCAGCGGCTCATCGATATGGATAAGGTTGTCCGCGAGGCGCTCGACAGGGTTCAGCAGTCGGGAATCGTGTTTATTGACGAGATCGACAAGGTCGCCGCCCGAAGCGGTTCGAGCGGCGGGCCGGACGTGTCTCGTGAAGGCGTTCAGCGCGACCTTCTGCCAATCGTTGAAGGGTCCGGAGTGATGACAAAACATGGGCTCGTGAAGACGGACCACATCCTTTTTATCGCGAGCGGCGCTTTTCATGTGTCGAAACCAAGCGACCTGATTCCCGAACTCCAGGGCCGCTTTCCAATTCGGGTCGAGCTTTCAAGTCTCGGCAAAGACGAATTCGTCGCGATTCTGAAGCAGCCACGAAATGCCCTCTTGAAGCAGTATCAGGCTCTACTTGCATCGGAAGGCGTTTCGATTGAATTCACGGACGAAGCAGTCGACCGGATTGCCGCGATCGCTGCCGACGTCAACGAAGAGGTCGAGAACATCGGTGCTCGAAGGCTTCATACCATTCTGACGACCTTGCTGGAGGATGTCCTGTTTGACGTACCGGAGCATTCCCGGGAAGCTAACTTGACGATCACCGCAGCGCTGGTCGACGAGAAACTCAATGCGGTTCTCAACAACCGGGACCTCAGTCAGTACATACTCTAGTCGGCCCGCCCCCAACTTGCGAACGCTCTCCGTTGATCACGACTGAAATCGGCCCCTCTTCCGATGCGGATATTCGCCGGGCGTGGAACACGCTCGTTCATAGCCGACATGATTCGACCCCGTTTCACCAGCTTGCTTTCCTTGAACGCAGCGCAGCAGCCAACGGTGGACTTGTCCGAATCATCTTGATCCGTGCGGATGAGGAGGTTGTCTCTGGAGCCGCGCTCGCAGTACGCCAGCGCCTGGGATTCCTGACGGAGGTATTCATACCGCCGTATGCGCCGTACTCGGCACTGCTTCTGCCACCGCAGCGCCTTGCATCAGCGCAGGCTGCGGCTGCCAGTTCGATGCTATTGTCAGCCAGTCTGCCTCGTTTTGGTTTCGCGAGAGTATTCCTCGCACCTGGCCAGAACGTTGCTACTCTACCGGCCTGGAAGTCGCAGAAGTTGCGCACCTTTCTCATTGACACGCACGCTGGCGGCGTCGAGTCGATTGACGACATTACCCGTCGTTGGTCTGACAACCCGAAACGTCTGTTCCGAAAGCATCACGACGAGTATGCTATCGAAATCCTGAATGCGCATCCGGAAGTTGCTGTTGACCTGAATGTCGCATCGTACGCGAGGCACGGCAGAACACTTCCCATTCCACGACGCCATCTGATAGGACTGGTGTCGGCGATGGTGGATCACGGCGCTGCTAATATATTCGTCGCACGTAACAGGAGCACATCAGAGATCGATGCGTCGGTTGTGTTGCTGTTTGATGACAGTACAGCGTTCTACTGGATCGCCGGCAGCAAACCTGGTCCTGCGATGACAGTCCTGATCGCTGATCTTCTCATGGAGTGCAGGCGACGTGGCCTCAGAACGTTTGATTTTGTCGGAGCAAACACACCGGGAATCGCCGACTTCAAGCGTCGTTTCGGACCAGACCTCATTGAGTATACCTCGCTTATCGGAGCAAGTCCCGGCGTCCTCGGGATCGCCCTTGCCGCAAGACGCCGGCTGATGTCGTGAAAACTCCTCCACTCCTGCAACGCGGCTTTCTGCCGTCGAGGTCGATTGTATTCTTCGGATTGATATCCTGCCTACTCCTGTACCTTGTTCGCTTCGGATATACTTACGGTGACTCCGATCAGGATGAGATCGTACCCGCGGCAATCCGCGTGATGTCGGACGGCAAGCTGTTTGGTCAAGACTGGTTCGTGTCGAGCCAGACAGCCGGATTCAACGTCCGATCGGCAACGTTTCATCTTGTCTCGGCAGTCGCATCGGTCATCTCACTTCCTGGAGCCCTTTTCCTTCTTTACGGATTGTGTTTCGGAGCGATCTACTTCGCCATCGTGGCAATCGCCAGACGAAACGGTGGACTCGCCGTGGCGATCGTCTCCGCGTTGTGCATTCTGGTGCTTTCAAAGGGCTTTACGCTCGGCGGCAACGATGTCGTGTATTCGCAATTCGTGCCAAGTATGATCGCATGGGCGCTGGCACTCTGGTCCATCGCCGTGTGGCTTTCTCGTCGGAGCCAGTTGGCAGGCGCGCTGGCCGCAACGGCCGTGCCTTTTCAGGCCCTTGTCGGAATACACTCGATGATCGTATTAGTCGGCTCATCCATCATACTTTCGCTGCTCAAGCGCTCCACCGGTCCCTTGAGACATGCCGGCGCTGCGTCGGCAATCTTTGTGCTGGTCGCCGCGTATCCGGTCTGGAGGTTCGCTTTCTCTGCCGACCCCGCCGAGACCAATGATGCGTTTGTGTCGGTGTTGGCGATCATCAGGGCGCCGCATCACTTCCTTCCCGCCGCATTCTCTGCCAGTTCGTACTTCCGGTTCGGTGCATTGGCAGTCGCCGGGACTCTCGCGCTCTTGACAAACCGACGAATGAGTGACCGCGAAGACGTCGGTGCGATGCTTGCGGCCATTGCTGCGGTTTGCTTGGTGGCGTGGCCGCTATCGGCGGCCGCCACTCCATGGGTATTGAAGCTTCAGTTGTTCAAATTGACCGTGTTTGCAAAGGTGCTTCTAGTGATCGCCGTTGCATCGGCTGCCGTCGAGTTACTGCGTCCAATTGTCAAACGAGGCATGCTCGGCCTTCCCGGTTCAGCCGTTCTTAGGATTGCTGCACTCGCGACCGCGCTCGCCATACCGTTTCTTGCGTATCTGTCGCTGGATCGAGTACGTCGAGATCGCGAAGCCCGGTCAGAAGCCGACATTTCAGTCATCGCGGAGTGGGCGAGGATCAATACTCGGGAGGACGCACTATTCATGGTTCCCCCATCGGCCTCGGGATTCCGATCCGGAAGTCGCCGCGGCATCTACGTGAACTATAAGGCCACGCCTTTTGATGAAATCAACCTCTTGGAGTGGAAGAATCGACTCGAACGACAAATCGGCGGCCACCGATTGACGCCGGGGGTGACCGCGGCAGAACTTGACTCGATCTACCTTGCGGTGCCGATCGATCAGGCACTGACAATCGGGGACAGCGCCGGAGTAAACTATGTCGTGGCGGGCAGCACCGACCTCGCAGACCGCATAGTGTTTCGCGCCGGATCACTCTGTGTCTATTCATTGGACAGTGGAATTCGCCAATGAAAGTGAACGCGCCGAGACTCGCTACCGTCCTTCGTATGGGCCAGTGGAAACGAGGCACCGCCGTACTCACGGGAGGTGCAATTGTCGCCATGGCAATTACTTACGGCGCTCAGATCATACTCACGCGGATCTTTGACGCGAGTTCGTTCGGGATCGCCGACTCTTTTGTCTCACTGGTCGCGATTCTTACGTCATTCGCGTCACTTCGCTATGAAGATGCGATCATGCTTCCTGAAACCGATCGTGAAGCAAGCGCTGTCATGGGAGCGGCAGTTGCCCTGCTACTCACTACCTGTGTCCTGCTCCTCGGAGCCGTGTTGCTGTTTGGAACCTGGATCGGTGATACGCTTGGATCACAGTTGCTGACGCCCTATCTGATTCTCGTCCCTCTTGCCCTGCTCGTTCACAGAGCGAATGAACTGCAGGAATTGTGGCTGTCGCGCGCGCGCAGTTTTGGACGCGTCGGGTCGGTGCAGGTTGTGAGGAGTTCCGTAACGGCTGGCGTCCGGCTGACAGCAGGAGCGGCAGGCCTTGCCGCCGATGCAGCCGGCCTGATCTGGGGTTTCATCGCGGGCCTGGCAGGTTCAGCGGCGTTCCTCCGTGCCGGAAGCCCGACTCGAAGGACGTCAGATCGGCCAACGTTCGCGGACATCGGGCAAGCGTTGGTTCGCTACCGGCGATTCCCGCTTTTCACCATGCCGGCTAATCTACTCGGGGCGCTTAACACCCGTCTCCCCTTTCTGCTGTTCCTCTATTTCTACTCGGCGGAGGTGGTCGGCTATTTTGGACGAGCGTTCGTAGCCGTTGCAATCCCGCTAAGCCTCATTGGAACTGCGATTTCGCGCGTGTTCTTCGTCGCAGCAAGCGAGAGTATTCGCACCGGCGGGGTCACAGCGCTGACGACCAAGGTCCACGATCGCCTTGTGGCACTGGCCGTGCTGCCCGTAGCAGCGATTCTGGTCGCGGGCCCCGAGTTGTTCGAGGCCGTATTCGGACCAGCGTGGCCGGAAGCGGGACGCTACGCCTCCTATCTCGTCGTGTGGTTTGCCATCGCGGGGATTTCCTCACCGCTGACCAGACTGTTTGATGTGAAGGAACGCCAGCCCGTCGACCTCCTGATTAGTCTGGCAACGTTCGTGCTGCTGGCCGCCGCCCTGATTCTTACCGGAAGAATCCATGACATTGACCTTACCCTCCTGCTCGTTGGTCTGGCCGGGGCAGCGGCACGAACGGTGCAACTCGCTACACTGTTGGCCATAGCACGCGTGCGACTACTGGACGCGCTGGTACCCTATTTGAGGTACGGCCTTTTCGTTATTCCCTTGGCGGTCGGAATCTACCTGACCCGAGGGTCCGGTTCAGTGATACTCCTGACCACACTCTCCGTCGGCGCTATTCTCTACGGCAGCCTCTGTTTGTTGTCCGCCTATAGGGCAACGCCCACCACGCAAGAGACGCCTACCGATTCAAAGAATTGACCGGAACGTATCGCTGGCTTGAGTAGTGTTCGGTTGGTCATCGTCGTTCTGACCCACACGGCCATCAAAAGCGCCCACAAGATCGGAAGCGATCATACTCGCACTGCGGCCCTCAATGTGCCGCCGCTCGAGCACGAAGACCGGGTCTGAGCCCTTCATCAACGCAATGAATGGCGAGGATGGCGGAATCCCAGGCAGAAACTCACGGGCCTTCGCTGTGGCATCCAGATCTTGACCGGCAAACACGGTGGCCCATCGATGGGGGCGCGGCTCTGAACGCATTGCCAACGCCACGGCGGGCCGCGCATTCGCCGCCGCGCAACCACAAACGGAATTGACAACAAGGACGAACTCCTCGTTCTCCCATTCCTTGAATGTGGACTCTACGTCCGCGGCAGTTTTCAGTTCACGTACTCCGAGACGTGTCAGCTCCGCACGCATGGGAGCAACGAGACTTTCAGGATATGGCATATTGCGAATAACTTGATGCTGTTCTAGAGCTTTGGAATGTGCGGAAGGTCAGATGTGAGATCCGACTTTTCCATCGACCATGATTCGTCTTCCGGAACGTCCGGAAGCAAACGATCCATTGCATTGTTTGCCGCTGTGCGGACGCGGCTACCGAGTTCTTGACCGGATTCCCGCACCTGCTTTTCGAGGTCGGTCAGGTTCTTCTCCACCTCACGAAGCTGCCGTTCCAGATTCGCCGTCTGCGCCTTCACTTGTCCTGTGATCTTCTTGCGGCTCTCCGTGCCGGATGCCGGAGCAAATAGTAGACCCGCGACGGCTCCGGCGCCGAATGCGGTCGCTGCAATGAAGAATACCGATGCGGTGCGTCCCATGTTTGGCCTCTCTAAACTTGAATTTCTGACCCAGTCCCTGAAACGAGCGCCTTCCCCGGGTCGCGGGAAAAAGGCGCCCCAACAATCCGCATTGTCGAAACGTGCCGGCAGCCAATCCGATTCATTTGCGGCGTTCCTGCCTGAACCTTCCCGTTGTCTAAACAAAGCGGAGGCTGCTGCCGAAACCACCTGACTAGACAACCAAGTCGCGCGCAGGGACAATGCGGCCCGGTTCTTGACTTTAAGGGATTACCACTGCTCATTGTAACTGTTCCCCCACCAAATCGCACGGACTATGCGATCCCGGCCTATTCGACGCTTGTTCACGGTCACTGACCAGTCACGGGCGGCAACATCTTCTTACGCAGCAACCGCCGTTTCCGCCGCTGTCCTTGCGATCCTGGCAACCGGCTGTATGTCCACGAGTCAATTGAGCACAGATGCCGACATCTCCTATTCGGCAGCTGCTTCGGCTGACACGCCCGATATGACGGCCTCCGAATTGCGAACGCGCCTTGTTGCGGAGACCGCCCGGTGGCGTGGAACACCGTACGAGTACGGTGGTGAATCTCGATCAGGCGTCGATTGCTCTGCTTTCGTCCAGGCGCTGTACCGCGGTGCGCTCGGTCTCAACTTGCCACGAGCGACGACGGGCCAGCGGCGGGCTGGCAGCCGTGTACAGCGAAGCCAGCTCGAAATTGGTGATCTCGTCTTCTTTCAAACGGCTCCGAAACAGAAGCACGTGGGCGTCTATCTCGGTTCGGGTGAATTTGCACACGCTTCTACCAGTGCTGGAGTGACGATCTCGTCCCTTGACGAGTCATACTGGGATGACCACTACGAGGAGGCAATTCGACCGCGCGGAAAGCGCCTCAGCCCGGAGGAACCCGTTCTGATCGCGGCCAGGCCTCCCGACCGTACACTCGATCCGCCGTCAACAAGCTCAGACGGCGACTACCGCCGCGGTTGGTAGCTCGCGAAATCACGGGATCCTGTGGGCACGCAGCGAGTTGAAGTCGTTTTCCAAGCCGAATAAGCCGCCTTCGATCATAAAAGGAGATGCTTCCCTGGAAGCGCCTCCATACAGACGTCGGTTGATTGGCTGGAGCGATTGGCCGCTGCTGCGCCAACGCGAATCCGGTCCGATTCCTTGATACCCGCCATCAGCATGGATGCAGTGACACCTATCGCTTTGCAGCATTAGCTGAGTCCGCTGTCGAAAGACCGTCAGCACCGGAATCGACTACTAGTCCATATGCGTCGCCGCAACGCCTGTTGTGGCGTCTTTTTTGTTTCAAGCCAGGCCAGCAAAGCGCCGCCGCTACGCAAGATCGAAAGTGCTTCAAATGAGCGACAACAAACCGGTATACCTCACCAAGGAAGGTCTCGACAAGCTGAAAGCTGAGTTGCATTTCAGTCGCACGAAGGAACGTGCACGCATCGCTGATGCCATTGCCGAGGCGCGCGCCCAGGGAGACCTGTCTGAAAACGCAGAGTACGACGCTGCAAAGGAGGAACAGAGCCACCTCGAGGCAAAGATCGCGAAACTGGAAGAAACGATCGCGAACGCAAGACTGATCGACGAGACAAAGGTCGACACGTCGAAAGCATTTATCCTTTCCACTGTGACGGTCCAGAACCGGAAGACAAAGTCTCAGCAGAACTATACGCTGGTATCGGCGCAGGAGGCAGACCTGGCTTCAGGAAAGATCTCGGTCTCAAGCCCGATTGGAAAGGGGCTCCTGGGAACGAGCGTTGGCGACGTAATCAAGATCAAGGTGCCGGCCGGAGAGGTCGAGCTGGAGGTTCTCTCCATTTCCAGATAAACCGTCCGCGCTCAATCTCAGAGGAGACTAGAACGGTTTCTCAGGGCGAGTTCCGGGACCGTCTGCCTCTGTTGTTATCCAATATGATTCCTTTGACGGATCAAATCGCAGCGACAACAGGTCTTTGCGAGCCAATCTAAGAGCGATTCCGGCGGGCGCAATCACTAGAAAGAATGCGACCGTGAGGATTACTCTGGTCGAAACCCACGACAAGACGAGCGCCAGCTTCATCCACGCGAACTCAATTGGTCGCAGGAATGCCGGCGCGATCAATCCTGTGCCGAGGAGGAATCCGGCAACCGCGGCGAGCCACGACGCCGCCGGCCTTCCCTTCCAGAAGAGGATCGCGGCGGCCACAGCGAGGACAGCGCCCACCGTGAAGCCAAACTTCCGCAGTTCTGTTCTTGTCTTTCGTCGAGAGATCATCCGGCTTAGATCCTAGTCAAGGGCAAGGGCGTCCGGAACAGCCGGCCGTTGCAATCGATCTGGCTGGTCCCGCTTCAGGAGCAGCACATCCTCCAACACCAACGCATCCATCTCCGTCTGCATGAAACACGTGTACGCTTCCTCAGGCGTACAGACGATGGGCTCACCCCTGACGTTGAACGACGTATTGATCAGAACCGGGCAGCCAGTGCGATCATGAAACGCCTCCAGAATGCTGCGGAAGCGCGGATTATGTTGACCGTCAACAGTTTGGATTCGGGCTGAGTAGTCCACGTGCGTCACCGCCGGAATGTCACTCAACGTTTCCTCCCTCTTGTTAAACCCGACCAGTTCGTCCACGCCGCCTTCGACTCGGTGCTCCTCCGCCAGCGGCGCAACGAGTAGCATGTACGGGGACTCGCCATTCAGGTCGAAGAACTCGGATACGTGTTCGCTCAAGCAGGCGGGCGCAAACGGACGAAAGGATTCACGAAACTTGATCTTCAGATTCATTGCGGACTGCATATCAATCCGGCGTGGGTCACCGAGGATGCTTCGTCCGCCGAGCGCCCGTGGCCCGAACTCCATACGGCCGCTGAACAGTCCAACCACTTGACCGTCGTCGAGCAGTTTCGCAACCTCTTGCGCAAGTTCGCCTGCACCGTCAAAATGTGCGAACGGATGTCCCTCGTCAGTCAGCCATTGCCGAATTTCCCGACTGCTGAAGGCCGGACCAAGATAGGATCCTTTTTGTGTGTCGTGTCGCCCGTCGGCCTTTCGCTTGTTGCCGGCAACATGATAGTGCGCGAAAAGCGCTGCGCCGAGCGCTCCACCGGCGTCACCAGCCGCCGGTTGTATCCACAGCTTGTCAAAAATCCGCTCACGTAGAAGCTTTCCGTTAGCAACACAATTCAACGCGACGCCGCCGGCGAGGCAGAGGTTGCGTTCGCCCGTCGCACGCCTGACGTGCCGCGCCATTCGGAGAACGATTTCTTCAATTACGACCTGTACGGAAGCGGCCATATCCATTTCCCTGGTCGTAATTGGCGCTTCGGGTTGCCGCGGTGGACCCCCGAAGAGATCATCGAAGCGGCTGTTCGTCATTGTGAGCCCTGTACAATAATTGAAGTACCGCATGTTCATACGGAACGAACCGTCATCCTTCAGGTCGAGCAGTCGGTCCAGGATGACATTGACATACCGCGGAGTGCCGTACGGAGCCAGCCCCATCAGTTTGTATTCACCGGAATTGACGCGAAACCCCGTGTGGTAGGTAAATGCGGAGTAAAGTAAACCCAGGCTATGCGGAAAACGGAGTTCGTGCGTCAGTTCGATTTTGTTGTCGCTTCCAGTTCCCCAGGTTGCCGTAGACCACTCCCCGACGCCGTCAATTGTCAGAATCGCGGCGGACTGAAATGGAGACGGGAAGAATGCAGATGCCGCGTGCGACTGATGGTGCTCCGGGTAGTACAACGTTCCGTCAAAATCCATCGAACGACGAAGCGCGTCATCCATCCATAACTTCTCTTTCAGCCATACCGGCATCGCCATCATGAAGGACTTGATGCCGCGCGGCGCAAAAGCCAGATACGTCTCGAGCAATCGCTCAAACTTCAACCATGGCTTATCGTAAAACGCAACTGCGTCGAGGTCGGCGGGAGACGCGTCCGCAGCCTCGAGACAAAAGGAAATCGCGTTCGAAGGAAACTGATGATCGTGTTTGCGGCGTGTGAAGCGCTCTTCCTGGGCGGCCGCGATCACCTCACCATCACGTACAATGCACGCTGCCGAGTCATGATAGAAGGCCGATATTCCAAGGATGAGATCTGCCACGGTAGACCGAAAGAATAGTTGGAGCGCTAAACGGCGACGTTCGTACCAAGTGACGACGTCCACCAGGCACGCGCCATTCGCGGCGCAGTGAATGCCCACGAAAATGCTCCGTCATTTCGAATCAGGATCAATCCACCGGCGGCACCGCGGCCATCCGGGCCCCGAACAATTTCGTGCATGTACTGAAGCGTATCCGAGATTGCAGTTCCCGGAGACAAACCGGCCTCTACCGCCGCGACTGAACGCCCACAGGCCAGAACTGTCGCAAGTGCTTCGCCCCAACCAGTAGCACTTGCCGCAGCCACCGGAAGCGAATAGAATCCGCAGCCCGGCAGAGGAGTGTCCCCTATTCGACAGGACGCACTCAACGGCGTTCCGCCCGTCGATGTGCCGGCCGCGACATTTCCATGCGAATCTCGAACAACGCAGCCGATAGTGCCGAGAGGTGCGGTCGGACGCCGAAATACCTGGCTGGTGTGATACGCCGCCTGCTCGTTCAGCTCTGAGAATCGTTGCGTCTCGCGCTGACAGACGTGAAAGTCCGGATCGACAAGGGCACATCCGAAGTCCTTCAACAGGGCTTCGGCCTCGAATCCTGCGACAAGTCTCACCTGGCCCATTCCGCGATCCATCAGCTGGAATGCTCCCCGGATGGGATTCCGAAGGCGGCGCACGGCACCAACTGCCCCGAACGCCATGTCACGCCCGCGCATGATACCAGCATCCATTACGGCCGTGCCGTCCGAACGAAGAACGCTCCCTCGTCCCGCATCAAAGACTCCCGAATCCTCCATCAACGTCAACACTTCGACGATAACCTCATCAGCGCCGGCCCCGCCGGAGGCTGACCGAGCACCCGCCGCCAGCGCCGATCGCAATGCCTGCTTGTGAGCCTCCACCTCGGAATCGGGAATTGCCCAGGCTCCGCCGTGAACAACTACGGCGGGGCCCCCTCCGGCTTCAAAATCCACATACCGAACGGGGCCCTTCGATAGTGCAGCAATTCTGCCGGAATCGTTCATTCTCGATGTCGTGTTCGCAAAGTTCAGGTCTCGAAGATACGATCCGGATTGATGGGGCGTCCACACCCACAAGCCATACCCGCTGGTTCGTCACAGGCCGAAACCGCCGAGCGTGGCTGGCGTACTTCGCGGATGTCGAGTCGTGGAACCGAAGACGCCACCAAACTGGGTATGTCACGGAATTGGATACGATAATCACTTCAGACGTGACAGTTGCAGCGATGAAGATCCGTGAAGGTGAACTCGTTGCGTTCCCAACCGAGACAGTTTATGGCCTCGGTGCCAACGCGTTTGACGAGTCCGCAGTACGTAAGATATTCGCGGCGAAGGAGCGGCCCAGCGACAACCCCTTGATCGTACACATCGGGGAGGAAGCCGACATCTCGCGCGTCGCTCAGGAGATTAGCGACGTCGCGCGAGCGCTTGTGAAGGATTTTTTCCCGGGCCCGCTTACGCTCCTTCTTCGACGGTCCCCCAGACTTCCTGAGATTGTCACTGCGGGGTCGGACCTTGTCGGGATTCGCATGCCGCGCAATGAAGTTGCCATCGAGTTGATTCAGGAAGCTGGAATGCCGATCGCCGCGCCCTCCGCGAACCGATCTGGTCGCCCTTCGCCCACTACCTGGGAAGCCGCCCATACAGACCTCCGGGGCCGAGTCGCCTGCGTGCTGGCGTCGCGCCCGTGTCAGATCGGCATCGAATCGACAGTCGTCGATGTTTCGGGCGACGAACCGGTAATTGTTCGGCCCGGTGCAGTCACACTCGAAATGATCGTTGAATCTGCAGGCTCAGGACGAATGGCCAGCCGAGGCGAGGCCGAGGGAAAAAGTCCGGGGACCAGGCATCGACATTACGCCCCGAGGGCCACCGTACGACTCGCCGACTCGCCGGACGAACTGGTTGCCGTTGGTCCGCGGGCTGCGTGGATCGGAACCGATGAGTGTCCGTCACAGGCGTTCGATCTTGTTCGCGTCGTTCCTGACCTCGAATCCTACGCCCATAACCTCTTCCATTTCTTTCGATTGTGCGATGAACGCGCGATAACAGAAATCTGGTGCCAAACGGTTCCGCGCACCGAACTGGGCATCGCGATTATGGATCGTTTGCTTCGTGCGTCTGAGGCGTCAGGCGACCTCGGGTAGTGCGGAAAACCAGATCCGTCAGACCTGGAATTGCTCTGCCGATCGTCAGCAGCCGAGCAGCTGCTGATGGATTCATCAACACCGATTGCAGCCGTCTTCCAACCCAGAGTCGGCGCTTGAATCGGTTATTCCATTTTGCGTAATAAACTTGCCTGAACGTGACAGCGTCAACCGCTCCGTCAAGGTAGTCGGCCGCGCATCCAGCAAGGATCCCGGCCGACTCCACGGCCATTGCGATTCCGTCGCCACATAGTGGCGCGATCATTCCCGCCGCGTCCCCACATACCGGCACGGCCCCGGCGAAGCATCCGCGGCTGCTGAACGAAAGGCCCGACACCGACAGAAACCGCTCAAAGACCGGTTCGCCTG
>JAGQWL010000481.1 GCA_020437385.1 Bacteroidota bacterium | reverse complement strand
ATCTGGGAGTGGCAATTTTTAATCGTGCTTTAGCGGTGTAAGTGGTGGACTGGTATCTCGTTGCCGTTGTTATTCTCTTCGTTCTCGGGATCGGTGATCTGATCGTCGGCGTCAGCAACGACGCTGTCAATTTTCTCAACTCCGCGGTCGGGTCGCGGGCGTCTTCTCGTCGGACGATTCTGATCATGGCGAGCATCGGCGTTTTTGTCGGCGCTACGTTTTCAAGCGGGCTCATGGAAGTCGCCCGGAAGGGCATCTTCAACCCCGAGATGTTCTTCCTGTCGGACATCATCGTCATCTTTCTGGCTGTGATGCTAACCGACATCGTGCTCCTCGACAGGTTTAACTCGTTGTCGTTGCCAACGTCGACGACGGTGTCGATTGTCTTTGAGCTTCTTGGTGCGGCGGTTGTTGTATCGCTTTTCAAGGTTGTGCAGGGAGGCGGCGGGATCGCCTCGGTCGCGGCGTACATCAACGGCAGCCAGGCGCTGACAATTATCGGCGGGATCTTCATTTCGGTTTTTATCGCATTCGTTGTTGGGGCGTTCGTGCAGTTCGTGTCCCGACAACTCTTCAGCTTCGAGTACGAGAAGCGGATGCGTCGCGTGGGCGCTGTCTGGGCAGGCTTTGCCATGACGGCGATGTCGTACTTCCTGCTGATCAAAGGCTTCAAGGGCGCGTCGTTTGTTTCCACCGGATTCCTGGAATGGGTGTCGGGCAATACCGCGCTGCTGCTCGTCGGATCGCTGGTGGTCTGGACGATTGTTGCGCAGGTCCTGATTGTCAGAGGCGTCAACATTCTTCGCCCTCTCGTCCTGTTCGGGACTTTCGGACTGGCGATGGCTTTCGCAGGCAACGATCTCGTCAATTTTATCGGTGTGCCGATAGCGGGTTTTGAGTCGTTCCTCTCATGGTCCGGTTCGGGTGCGGATCCAACGGCATTCCCGATGACCTCTCTGGCCGACAAGGTCCCCACGCGAACTGAGTTATTGCTGATCGCGGGCCTCGTAATGGTCGTCACGTTGTGGCGATCCCGAAAGGCGCGATCGGTTACGGATACTGAAGTAAACCTCAGCAGGCAGGACGAAGGGATTGAACGATTCCGGCCAAATGCACTTTCTCGCGGCATCGTTCGTGTCGCGACCGGCATCGTCCGGAGCGTAGCTGCCGTGACTCCCCGATCCTGGCGCCGCAGGACGGAAGCCAACTTCGTTCAGAAACCGGACTACTCGGCCCCGGCGGACAAACCGGCGTTTGACCTCATCCGCGCAACGGTGAATCTGACGGTCGCCAGTATGCTGATCGCCTTTGCGACATCGCTCAAGCTGCCGCTTTCGACGACCTACGTGTCGTTCATGGTCGCCATGGGTACGTCGATGTCGGATCGTGCCTGGGGACTGGACAGTGCGGTGTTCCGCGTAGCAGGTGTGTTGAACGTCATCGCCGGCTGGCTCTTGACCGCCTTGTTTGCCGCTTCGATTGCGGGGATCTTCGCTGCCATCCTGATGACCTTCGGGCTCCCGTCGATGGTCGTGCTGCTTGCGGTTGTCGGCATTGCGATCTTTCGTGGCGTCAAGCTCCACCGGCGCCTCGAAAGCGAAAAGGAGGCGGAGGCGAAACCGATCTTCGTCCGTTCCGCTGAAGCCGATGCCGCATTTGAAGACATCATCGGGCGCATTAGCGGCACGTTGGCACTGGCCACCGAACTGCATACAAAGCTGACGGACGGAATCATCCAGCAGGATGTGAAGCTGCTCCGGAAGGCGCGGCGCCGAATTGCAAAGGCTGACCAGGAGATCGAAAACCTGCGGGTTGGGCTTCATCGAATCATCGAGGGAACGGCGCCCGGAGATGAGGCAATCGGATATCATTACCTGCGGTATTCGGATGTCACGCAGGATCTCCTTCAGTCCCTTTCGCTGCTCGCGACGAGCTGCGAGGATCATGTCCTCAACAGCCACAAGCCGCTCATACAACCGCAGATCGAACGCCTTGAAATGCTCTCTGACCGTGTTGCGCGAGTCCTCGGACACATTGCGGATAGCGTGTCGGGCAAGACGAATGTAGACGCGGTTCTGCGCGAGAAGAATGCTCTGCTGGTCGAGCTCGATCGCCTTTTCGAAGAGCACGGGATGTGGGTGCAGGAGAAGCGCGTCGGGCGCAAGAACAGCGCGCTCTATCTCCGCATCCTGACTGAGTCGAAGGATGTGGTCGCGATATCGGCCCGCTATGCGAAGAATCTGAATCGTGCCTTCGATCCCGAATCCGTTCAGGCATACCCCGGCAAGATCGAGGCGTCAGTCTGATCGCTTGCGGCACGAATCAAGTGCGGTATCATCCGCGGCAAGTGCATCCGCAATGAAGCGGCGGCTCTGGAGAGGCGCCAGCTGACGGTCCTGATCATGGCCGGAGCCCGGGTGAAGGTGGACGTCGAGGCAGTCTGGGGACCCGCCCGATCGAGAGTAGCGAGCTGCGAACAGCTTTCCGTTGATGCTCGGTACGATCGTGTCGTCCAACCCCCAGTGCACCTGTGTCAATGGCAACAGGTCCGCAAAATACAACGGGGAGGAGGCGATCAGGTGCAGGCGGGTGGTTTCGAGGTTCGCTTTGCCGCTGATCGCGTCGCGCAGGAAATAGTTGATGAACTGGCCGCCGGTCGCTCCCGGTTGAGAACGGTTCCGCAGTCCGTCTCGAACAAGCTCCGATTGTGTCCACCCGTCCAGGTCCATGGCAGAAAACCAATCGGTCGGGGCGGCCCACGAAACGACGCAATCGATCAGCGGCTCCCGCATCCCGGCGAGCAGCGCGACGGCGCCTCCGCGACTGCGTCCAAAAGCGCAGACGCGCGACGAGTCGGCCTCAGGCGTTACGTCAAGTGCCACGCGCAGAAGCGCGATTGTGTCATCGGTTGCGCCGTCCCATGCGTCACTGCGATCGCCTTCCGACACAAGCGTGTCAGCGCCTACGATGACGCGCTCACCGCGGTAGCCCGGAAGTACATAAACGACCCTGTCGCGGAGGTCGCCGAGCATTAGCGGACTCGTCAGGCCCGCAGGAACCTCTAGCGGGAAGAAGGTTGGCGAAACGCCTTTCGTTTCGACAAGGACGGGGAGCTTCTCGTTGCCAATTCCGACCGGCACAACGACGACGCCGACGTGCCGTGATCCATGAACAGAATGTTCGATGATGCGCGCTTCGGCCAGCCGGCCATCGAGGCTGATCGGTTCGCGACGGACAATCCGCGGATGATCCGGCGCAAGGTCCCTTGCTGTCCACGCGCTTCGCACCGCCCGAATCTCTGCGGCAGTAGGCGGCGCGAACAGGCTGTCCAATGGAAACGGCAGCGTCCATCCGCTCGATGATTCCACGCTGAGCGCGCCGAGCCGGGTGAGAGCAACTGTTGCTTGCTCATTGTGTGGATCGATTGTCAGTGCATGCCGATATGCGTCAGTCGCCCGGCCGCGATTACCGGATGCAACGTAGGCGTCGCCGAGCGTCGCATATATCGCGGAGGCTTCCGGCAGCAGTCGCGCGAGTGCTTCCAGATACGCCGTCGTTTGGCCGATAGTAGTCGGCGAGCTTCGCAGGAGCCTCTGGCCGATGGCAACAAATCGATCGACATCGTCCGGGTTCGCCGATGCAAAGCGTTTCGCGGCTTCCACCGGTTTGCCGCTTTCGAGAAGTTGGATCGCGCGAGGCTCTCGATCGGCCAGTGACACAAATTCGGCGTTCGCCGACAGGCCATAGACGCGCGCGATGCTCCGGCGTCCATTCTCGGCGGGCATAAACCGCACGCCAAACCTCGGATGCGGCGGCACGACGAAGGAATCCGCATCGATTTGTCGGAGCACCATGGGGCCGCTCCAGAGTGCCGGTCCCATCAGGAGTTCGCCATTTCGAGCCGTGAATGTCACAACGGTGTCGCTGTCGGCATCCGGCTGACCGTAGTCGCCGACGAACTGCGTGAGTGGGTCCTCAGTCGAACAGGCCGAGACCTGACTCAGGATTGGCAGGACGAGGAGGCCAAGGATTCCCACAACGAATCTGTCTGGCGGAAAGGGTATTGAGCGCATGGATCCGGCGGACTTTCAGTGTGGAGGGGAGACACCTTCGTTTTCACGGTCTCGGCGTTTCGATGTTACGCCGTCAGCCGGTCACGGTGGGACGGTTCGATGCCGAGCGATACCTTCAGCTCTATTCGGAATCCATCAGCTCAATTCTCATCTTTGGGTCGCATCCAGCCAGACAACCGCGATATCTACGATGCGGGAATTGCAAGCGTGACGTATTCGCATCTGTGGTACTACACTTCGCGATTGGCTATAATTTCCTGATTTATTGAACTCCTGACTGGACGTAACGAGGACCTTCCATGTCGACTAGGCTCATTTCAGCCGCGATGTTGCTATTCGTATTTGTAGCGCCCGCCTCCGCCCAACAATCCCCGCTCACCGTCCAGAAGATCATGCAGGACCCCGATACCTGGATCGGCGGATGGCCCTCGT
>JAGQWL010000480.1 GCA_020437385.1 Bacteroidota bacterium | reverse complement strand
GAAATGCCGTACTCTTGTTCGTCCTTTCGGTTGAGGATGAGGATTTGGGTGCGGTCTTCGAGGTACTGCGGCGAGAACTTGGTGCCTACGATCCGACCTTGCTTGAGAAGCCGGCTGTGGTAGTACTGACAAAGTCGGATCTGCTACCGGAATCAGAACGTGCCGACGTGTTAGGGCGTGCTGAGGATGTGTTCGACGGCTATGAGGTCGTACTCGTCTCGGCCGTGGCACAGGAGGGACTTCCCGAACTGAAGCGTGTACTGTGGAGTCATGTACAGAACGTGAACGCCACTGATGCCTGATACTCTCATTAACGATGCCGCATGTTTCTTCCCGGCGAAGTACTGAGTTCGTCGATGACGATGCCGACGAGCACCGTGCAATCATCTCGCTCTCGCTTGTTGACGGGATAGGGCCGGGGCGAATTCGTCGGTTGATTCGCCGGTTCGGATCGGCTAGAGCGGTTCTGAATGCTTCCGCCGAGGCGATTACCGGCGTTGCCCACGTTGGACAGACAGTTGCTGCGCGGATTGCCCAGCACGCGACTGGACCCGATACGGAGAGGCAGGTTGACCAGCAGATGCAGCGGGCCGCCCGGGTCGGGGCGTACCTTGTCACAGAAGGTGACGAACGTTATCCGCGTTTGCTTCGGCACCTCCATCTTCCACCGCCCTTCCTGTGGGTGCGCGGCAGCATCCCACCCGCTGGACTCTTCATCGCCGTGGTAGGAACCCGGAGGCCGACAGACTACGGGAAGCACGTGACTCGCCACGTCTGCATGGACCTGGCGGCAAGGGGCACTGTGATTGTGAGCGGTCTGGCCTACGGGATCGATCTGGAGGCGCACAAGGCTGCGGTCGACTCGGGTGCTGAAACGGTTGCTGTGCTCGGTTCCGGTGTTGACGTGATCTACCCGGGTCGGCACGCGGCAATCGCATCGGAGATCGAGCGCAATGGGGCCGTCGTTTCCGAGTTTCCGCTGGGTGCGAAGCCGGACGCATCGAACTTTCCGCAGCGAAACAGAGTGATCAGCGGGATGTCACACGGAACCGTTGTCGTCGAGGCCTACGAGAAGGGTGGGGCATTGATCACGGCGCTTCAGGCGCTTGAACAGAACCGTGAGGTCTTTGCCGTACCTGGTCGCGCCACATCTGACGCGTCCGCAGGCACCAATCGACTTATTCGCGACTCCGGGGCCAAACTGGTGCTTTCCGCGGAAGATATCTTTGCGGAATTTGGTATCGGCCGGGAATTGCATTCAACCCAACTTGATCTGATGCCGCTCACCGGCTCTCATGCCCGAATCATTGACTGCCTTGGCAGTGACGTGATGCAGATCGACGAACTTTGTACGTCAGTTGGAATACCAATGGCGGAGTTGCTTCCGATCATGCTCAAGTTGGAGCTCGATGGAGCGGTGCGTCAGTACCCCGGAAAGTCGTATGGTGCTGCCCGCGGAAGGTCGGTGTAGTGAGCAAAAACGATCGAATGACTACGACTTATCGACACGCGTGGGCAGATGTGTGCGTTGACGCGGATGGCTGACATCGGAAATAATTGTAGCTGATTAAGATTGGTTGATGGGAGAGCCCGATAAGATCGAGACGGAGATAGTCCTCGAGGTGCCGCAGGGGTACCGCGAGGGGGAACGTCTGGATCGCTACATCTCCGGCTTTGTTCTGAATGCGACGCGATCGAAGGTCCAAAAAGCGATTCGCGACGGGAGAGTGACAGTCAACAGTGTCGTCACGGAAAAGGTGTCGTACACGGTCAGCCCCGGCGATCGCATCGTGTGCCGGGTTCTCAAGCCGCCACCAATCGAGACGCTGCCCGAAGCTATTCCACTCGATATTCGCTACGAGGACGCAGACGTACTGGTCGTCAATAAGCCTGCGGGGATGGTTGTGCACCCGGCGTACGGGAACCGCACGGGCACGCTCGTGAATGCGCTCCTCCACTACACAGGCTCGGAGCTGCTGGCGCCGAACTCACTCGTCGACGAAGATGATATGGACGGAGATGAGGAGCCGGACGGTTCGGCTGCAGGCCTGTCGAATCTAGGGCTCGTCGCGCCGGGGGACGTTGTGCGACCGGGTATTGTCCATAGACTTGACAAGGACACCAGTGGGTTGCTGGTCGTTGCGAAGCATGATGTGGCTCACGCCAGACTCGCCGCACAGTTTGCGGATCGCACGATCAGCCGAAAATACGTTGCCATTGTTTGGGGAAGCCCGAAAGACGACGAGGGCGTGGTGGATGAGCCGATCGGGCGTAGTCCGCGCGATCGAAAAAAAATGGCTGTGCTAAGCGAACCGGCAGGTAAGCGAGCCGTCACACATTTCACAGTTGCTACTCGAATGGCGCACACCGCTGTACTGCATCTGTGGCTTGAAACGGGTCGTACACATCAGATTCGAGTTCATTTGCAGCGGATCGGGCATCCGATCTTTGGAGACAAGACATACGGCGGGGATACGATTCGATCCGGACCTGAAACGCGCTCTCGAAGCGCTTTCATGAGGAATCTCTTCGCGGAACTTCCACGGCAGGCCCTGCACGCGGCCCAACTTCGCTTCCTCCATCCGATGTCCGGAAAAGGGATCGAAATCGAGGCGCCGGTGCCGGAAGACATGGCGTTCGTCTTGCATCGCCTTTCAAGCGTCGAACCGTAGGGGGGTCAATTGGGTATCCGCGGCACCGCGTCGTAAATTGGATGCGTTCCGGGCAGAACAATACGGCGTTCGGGACTGTTATAACTTGCTTGGAGCGCAGGTTTCTACACTTGTCATTGGGTGACAACTTGTGGTTATGATTGGGGAAATGCCAGTGATCAGTCAGCTTCTCAGTGACGGAGCGATCGTTGCGCCAATGAGTGCGGGCAGCAAACGCGAGATCCTGGATGGACTGCTGGATATTGCCTGTGAAAATCGACTCGTCTCGGATTGCGCGGGAGTGCGAAAAGCCGTGTTCGATCGTGAGGCGCAAATGTCGACAGGTGTCGGGCGCGGTCTTGCTCTTCCGCATGCCCGAACTGACGCCGTTTCGGGGACCGTTGCCGTTATGGCCGTTCTGGAGCATCCCGCAGATTACGACTCGCTCGACGGAGAACCGGTCCAGCTCGTATTCTTGCTCATCGGTCCGCGAAAGGATACTTCACGACATATTCGGATCCTGAGTCGTGTTTCGCGGATGATGAGCGACGACAATGCTCGTGACCGAATCCTGAGTTCGCGGACGAGGGAGCAGGCGCTCGAATCAATAGCAGAACTGGAATCCTCTCTGTTCGCTGAATAGCTAATCAGCGCCGGCGGCTCCGCCGGCGTGTTCGGTTTTGCGATGACGTATCAGAATATCAAAGGCACTTTCGATGTGCTGCCAGACGCTGCTCGGGATCACAGTAGTCCCGTGCCATCGTCGGATGAGTGGATCGCTGCAGAGGCGAAAATCCGGGCCGTGATGACGGCATATCGCTTTGGCGAAATTCGCACCCCGATCATCGAGCCTACGGAGTTGATCGCACGTGGTGTTGGTGAACTAACCGACATCGTCTCCAAGGAAATGTTCGCATTTACGCGGGGCGACACGAATTATGTGATGCGGCCGGAAGTAACCGCGCCGGTTGTTCGTGCCTATCTGCAGCACAATCTCGGCCAGGGCGGGCCACAGAAACTCTACTACATCGGGCCGTGTTTTCGGGCGGAACGACCACAAAAGGGGCGCTATCGTCAGTTTCATCAGTTCGGGGCCGAGGTGTTGGGAGCGGTGAGCCCATCTGCCGATGTCGAAATCATCTCCCTGATGATTTCGGTCTATTCGGCGATGGGGCTGTCCGATTTCAGGCTTCGGATCAACTCGCTCGGCGACGAGTCAAGTCGCCCGGCATACAAGGCGGCGCTGCAGGACTATCTGCGACCGCACTACGAGAAGCTGTCCGAGACGAGTAGGTCCAGGCTCGAAGCGAACCCCCTCCGGATTCTTGACACGAAGGACCCGGGGGAGAAAGCGCTGCTCGAAAATGCTCCCAGAATCTCCGAGTTCCTTGGCGACGAAAGCAAGCGTCATTTTGACGATGTGCGGCAAATGCTGGATGATCTGGGAATCGCGTTTGTTGAGGATCCGTTTCTTGTGCGCGGCCTCGACTACTATACACGCACCGCGTTTGAGCTCGAGAGCGACAAGGTCGGCGCGCAGTCTGCCCTCGCCGGCGGCGGCCGCTACGATCTTCTGGCGACGGAATTGGGCGCAAAGGATTCGGTCCCGGCCGTAGGCTTCGCTGCCGGATTTGAACGGCTGTTTCTCGCGCTTGCCGAAGAACAGATCTCGTTGTCCGTCCGAAAGCTACCCGACCTGTTTTTCGTGGCGCGTGGCGAGCGCGCGCACAACTGGGTCGTCGCTCACGCGCGTCAGCTTCGGGATCGTGGCGTAGCCGTCGACCTTGATCTGTTGGAGCGGTCCGTCAAGGCTCAAATGCGCGAAGCGAATCGGCAGGCCGCGCGCTTCGTTGCCGTGGTTGGCGAGGATGAGCTTTTGTCAGGCGAACTCGTCTTCAGGAACATGTCAACGGGAGAAGAGCTGCAGCTGTCGACCGACCACGTCGTAGAGGAGTTCTGTTCAATGGCCCTGTAGCTCGCATGTATCCGCGCATTACCGACATTCTCTACGATCTGTTCGGGTTTCGGTCACCGATTCCGATCTACTCGTTCGGCTTCATGGTCGCAGTCGCGATCCTGACGGCCGCGTGGCTCGGAGGTAAGGAGGCCGATCGCTTATACCGAGACGGCAAACTGCCGCCGATTCGGATTCCGGTAAGGGACAAGGAGGGTAAAGGGAAGAGGAAGGCGGAAACCGAACAAGTGAGTCCGTCTGCTCTTATGGGTCCAGCCGTGCTAATCGCCGTCATCGGCGGATTTGGTGGGGCTAAACTCTTCCATATCCTCGAGAACCTCCCTGACTTCCTTCAGGACCCGATGGGAATGATCTTCAATCGGGGGGGATTCACCTTCTACGGGGGACTGATTGTCGCTGCTCTTGGAATCGCGTATTACGTGCGAAAGCACGGCGTATCGCCCGCGCGGTTCGCTGACATTCTTGCACCAACGCTGATCCTCGGCTATGGCATCGGTCGCATTGGTTGTCACCTCGCTGGCGACGGTGATTGGGGTGTTGTTTCGAATCTGGCGGCCAAGCCTGCATGGCTGCCAACCTGGTTCTGGGCCGAAACGTATCCGCGTAATATCCTCGACGTCACGCTGACGCAGCCCGTCTATCCGACACCGCTATACGAGTTCCTCGGCGCGCTCGTACTGTTCGGAATACTCTGGGCGATTCGCAAGCATCCGTTCAGGCCGGGATGGTTGTTTTCCGTCTACCTCGTTTTCGCCGGACTGGAGCGCTTTCTAATTGAGAAAATCCGTGTGAACAACCAGTTCGATTTTTTCGGCTATACGATGACCCAGGCCG
>JAGQWL010000479.1 GCA_020437385.1 Bacteroidota bacterium | reverse complement strand
TCGATCGGATTCTGGAAATCGGTTGCCTCGAACTCGCCGCCGGCGTAGAGCGTGCCATCCGCTGCGATTGCGATGGCCTTAACGTCATCCCGAAAACCGAGTCCGAAGGAGTTCCAGCTCGTGCCGTCCCACATCGCGATCCCGCGAGCGGGTGTCCCTCCGGCTTCGTCGAACTTGCCGCCGACATAGAGATTGTCCGAGTCGTCAAGGTGAATCACCGTGACAACGTTGTCCACCCCGTCGCCGGGTATGCTCCATTCCGTACCGTCCCACATGACGATGTGTGCCAGGCCGCCGTTTCCGGTCACCGCATTCCCGTTAATCGTCTGGACCGCTGCACCCGCGACGTACACGTTGCCCTGACTGTCGATCTGCATTTCCATTGGGGGGATGTTGGCAAACGTCGTGATGTCGCCGACTTCAACCCATGCCGATCCGTCCCACATCGCGACCGGGAAAGTTGTGAAGTTCGGTCGCACAAAGGTGCCGACAGCGTAGACGGTTCCGTCCGGTGCAATCGCAATGTCACGAACCGGCTGATTGAACGTCTCTCCGAACGCATTCCACCGGAGACCATCCCAATACGCCGTTCCATCAGTCGTCACGCCGCCCGCAGAAACGAAGGTGCCCGAGACGTAGACGTTGCCGTCCGGTCCGATCTTGATATTCGACGCCGCGCCGCTCAGACCCGGCAGATAACCGAGCCCGCCGCCCAACGCGGCCCACGTTTCGCCCGTCCACTGCGCGATGGAGCGTACCCCCTGTAGATCGCCAACGCTCACAAACTGCCCGCCGAGGAACCATCCCGCTTCGGTCTCGATAAGGGCGTGAACTTCCGAGTCGTCGAGGCCGATATCGACGCCGCCGCCGAGTGCCGTCCAGGTCGATCCATCCCAGAACGCGGCGTCCCACGCTTCCTGGCCCGCCACCGTGTCGAAGTCACCCACGACATAGACGTTATTGTCGGATCCGATCTTGATGCCGAACACTTCGGCTCCATTGACCGCTGCTCCCGAGCGTTCAAACCCGATGTCCTCGCCTGCGCCGATCGCGTTCCAGCTCCCGCCGCTGTTGTCGCTGTAGATGAACCGGTTGACCTCGATCGCCGAGCCGTCCTCGATATCCGGCACCATGTGGACGAAGTCGCCGCCGACAAACACGGATGCGCTGCCCCGAACGGCAATGTCGATCACGGGTCCGGTGACATGCATGAGCGTCGACCAGACCGTTCCGTTCCAGCTCACGATCTTTTCGTAGAACGTGCCCGACTCGTTGAAGTCGCCGAATTCTCCGGCGGCGTAAACGACGTTGTCGGAGGTAACCGCGATCGTCTGCACCTCGCCGCTCGTTCCATCGTCCATGGCGGTCCAACTCGTTCCGTCGAACATCGCGATGTTGTTGGCAGCGACTCCGTCGATCGATGAGAAGAGACCGCCGGCATAGAGCGTCCCGTCCTCACCAAACTCAAGCGCACCGATCCACTCGTTCGTCGTGCTGAAGTCCGTGCCGACGGTCAGGTTGTCGAGGCCGCTGCCCACAGCCGACCAGCTCACGCCATCCCATACGGCGATACCCTTGGCAGGAACGCCACGGATTTCATCGAAGGCACCGCCGACATAGACCTTTCCGTCAGGACCTACCGCAACCGCGAGCGAGAAACCCGTCGACGAGCCGCTTCCAAGGCCGTCCCATCCGGTACCGTCCCACATGGCAATCTTGTCCGTCGGGATGCCGCCGACTGCGACCAGGGGGCCCACGACATACACATTGCCCTCCGCGTCTGCTGCCATGTCGAACACGTCAAGTGTCAGACCGGCAGAGCCAAAGCGGCCGTCCCACCGACCGTCGATCAGCGAGGCGGACCGCAGCAGCGGTTCGCCGGTCACCGGATCGAACACCACTTCGTAGTCGCCCAAGTCGATCGTTCTGGAAATCGAGCGTGACGGATCTGTCGATGCGATTGTCCCGACTGTCGCGTCCGTCGCAGAAAAGGACTTGGCCGACGAGAAAGAGCCGACAGGCGACGTGACAATCGAAAAGAGGAGTAGTAACTGGGCGAGCATGGCGCAAATGAACTGAGTGAGCGGATCGTTTTGCGTCGGCGATGGTCGATTCCATCACCGTCCACTCAGTCAAGCGACGTTATGCGCGCGATTGGCTCAGCCGATCTGCGTCGGGCCGTCACGGCCTGCGATCGATCAGCGCCTGCCGCTCCGCAACAATCGGCGATGGGTCCTTGACCCAGTCAAATTCGACGCCTTGCTCATCGAGTGAGCGCGCAAGCCTGATTGCCCGGTCGAACCACGCGATGGCACGCGAGTAGGCGTCCGCCCGCTCCGTACCGGATTGCCGGTCGCCCCTTCGGATATGAATCCGTGCCGTCTCGAGGTAGATGTTCTTCCTTGCCGACTGGCCGACGAGGTTGTGAGGATCCCTTTCCGCGACGCGATCCTGCACCTGTGCCGCCTCCTCACACGTCGCAAGGGCCTCGTCAAACCGGTCCGCGGCTGCGTGCAGGTTGCAGATGGACCGCATCGTGCTAGCGACGAAATAACCATACTCGCCCGTCGACGGGTCTCGCGCGAGGAGTTGCTTTCGCGTGTCGAGCGCCAGCGTAAAGTACTCAAGCGCATCCTCCGGCTGATCCAGGGTGAGATAGATCTCGCCGATTGCATGCTGCACGGCGGCGAGGCTGCTTCTTGCGCGGACGTTCGCCGTATCGCGCTGCACCCGCGTGTACGTATCCGTGAGGAGAATCTTGTACTCCTGCAGCGCCTCGCGTGATCGACCGGCAACCTCGTAAAGCCGTGCCGTTTTCGACCGACTCGTGTAGACGAGTCCGGAAGCGCGCGGGTTGTCCGGATGTTGCTGAACGACACGGTGTGCCATCGGAAACGCCTTGTCGGTCAACAGCCTCAGTGCGGCATCTGCGTCGCCGTTGAATTGCAGACCATCCGCCGAGTACGCGTAGATCCGCCATCGATCGACGTCAAAGTCGATGTTGCTGTACCCCGTTGTTGACAGTTCTTCGGCGATGCGTTCGGCTGCATGCAATTCTGCGAGTCCGTCATCCATCCGCCCCGCATACACATACCACCACCCGAGCTCGCTCTGAATTCGAAACTCGTCATGGCGGATCCTCGGATCCGAGTCATCGAGTGATCGGAGCAGTCGAAGTGCCTGCTTGCTCTGTTCGATTGCCTTCTCGTTGTCGCCGCTCCAGGAGTTCACCACGGCGAGGCGACCAAGGATCGTCGCCAGTTCGTGCGTCTTTGTGGCATTGGCAGAATCCGCTTCCCAGTGGCGCACCCGGATCGCCAGGGCGGCCTGATAGCGGCTCTTCGCTGCTCCCATGTCGCCGAGATTGGGGAAATGCGGATCCCCCTGGATCTCACCCAGCCGCTCGTACGCGACGGCGAGGTCGTCGCTCAAGGAGTCCGTGTCGGATGCCTCGGCCGCCAGGATGTCGAGATACTTCGTTGCCTGTGAGACGAGCATCCGACGGGCGTGGGTGGTGCCCGGCAGGTCTCGGATGGTGTCGTGCAGATCGAGCAGCATCGTGTTTGACAGCGCGTAAACCGCATCGAAGCGATCTCGCGCACGGTCCCGTTCGTGTGCGGCGATGTTGGCCTGCCACGACGTTCCGATTGCGGCACCAAGCAGCGACAGCAGCACGAGGACCGACGCTGCAACGCCCAGCCGATGGCGCCGGACGAAGGTCGAAGCGAGATACGAGAGTGTCTCGGGCCTCGCCGTCACCGGCTGGTTGTTCAGGTGACGCCTGCAGTCCGCCGCCAGCTCTGCCGCCGACGGATAGCGTCGCGCGGCGTCCTTACGGAGTGCCTTCAGCACGATCATGTCGAGGTCGCCGGCGAGCTCGCGCTTCAGGCGCTCGGGGGCAACCGCCGATCGCGATTCTACCGGCTGGTACTCTTCCGGCGACCGGGAGACGATGGTGCTCGGCTTTGGCGCTTCGGTCAAACATACCGCCCGCTCCATTTCGGTGGCGGACTTGCCGACGTTCTGGTACGGCCGTCGTCCGGTCAACAGTTCAAAAAGTATCACGCCGAGGCTGTACGTGTCGCTTGCCGTCGAAACGCTGTCGCCGCGGATCTGCTCCGGACTCGCGTAGGCAGGCGTCAGGGCCTGCCCTCCAATCCGGGTCAGTTGAGAATCGTCGTCATCGAGCAGCTTCGCGATCCCGAAATCGAGCAGCTTGGGTCGCCCACTCTTGTCGATCAGAATATTCGACGGTTTCAGGTCTCGATGGACGATCAGATTCTGATGGGCAAAATGGACCGCGTCGCAGATCGTGGCGAAGAGCTGGAGGCGCGCGTCGGTGGACAGTCTGTGCTCCCGGCAATGATCGTGTATGTTGAGACCGTCTACGTACTCCATCACGAGAAACGGCCGCCCGTCCTCGGTCACGCCGCCGTCCAGGAGTCGCGCGATGTTGGGGTGCTGGAGGCGGGCGAGAATCTGTCGTTCCTGGCGCAGGCGCTCGAGGATCGTATCCGCTGCGCGGATTCCATCAACGAGCTTGACAGCGACGTTCTGCTGGTAGGCGCCGTCGGCCCGTTCAGCGAGGTACACGGTACCCATTCCGCCGCGTCCGATCTGGCGGACGAGTTCGTAGCGCCCGACTCGCGCGCCCGTCCGTCCGGTCGCGTCTTTCCACGCAACAGCGTCCAGGGCTTCGGATGCGACTGCCTCCTCTAGAAACTCGGGATCGTCCGAGTACGAATCGAGCAACGACCGGACCTCTTCGCGCAGCGCTGCGTCGTCGCTCGCGCGCTCAACGAATTCGTCGCGCAGCTTTGGCGGCAGTCGAAGTGCGCCATCCAGAATCGACTTGAGGACTTGCCAGCGCTCGCTGTCCATGGGTGAGGCGTTTGGTGTCGACTATATAGCGATTTCCGGCGCCTGATCGGCTCACTGGCCGACACTATTCGGGCGCGGCGTCAGTGAGTTCGCGCTTCAGCCATGCTTTCGCGGTTGTCCAGTCACGCTTGACGGTCGCCGGCGAGACGCCGAGCGCGTCGGCTGTTTCCGCGATGGACAGTCCGCCGAAGTATCGGGCTTCGACGATTCGGCAGGATCGTTCGTCAAACGCCTCGAGCCGGGTCAATGCATCGTCGAGCGCAAGTAGATCGTCGTAACGCTCCTCGGAAACGACCAGCGCCTCGTCCAACGTCACGCGGTTGTACTCGCCGCCGCGCTTGACGCGGTTGCGTGACCGGGCGTAGTCGATCAACACGTTGCGCATGACGCGTGCCGCGACCGCGAAGAAGTGGGTGCGGTTGTTCCAGTCGATCCGCTTCGCATCGGCGAGGTTGAGATAGACCTCATGCACGAGAGCGGTGGTGCTCAGTGTATGGTCGGCGCGTTCTCCCCAGAGACGCGCGTGCGCGAGGCGACGCAGCTCGTCGTAGACGAGCGGCATCAGGTTCTCGGCGGCATCCGAGTCGCCTTCTCTCCACCGTTCAAGTAAGCGCGTTACGTCGCCGGACATCTTCTCGAAGGAATGAAGGAAGAATGAAGGAATGAAAGAATGAAGGAAGGAAGGACTAGTGAATGGGAGAATGGGGGACGCTCGCTTCGCGAGCCGTCATCCCGAACCACCAGGACTCCACAATTCCACAATCAGAAGCCACGCCGGTCACTACATAAGAACGGTATCTGGAGCCCAAACAGACAATGGGGCCTCAGTGGGCAACGGTAACCGCTCTCGTGGCGACGCCTCGGTCCGATTTGGCTCTCACGAAATACGTACCCGCTGGCAGTTCAGCTGCCCGATCCCAGCGAAAGCGAGACTTCGAACCCGATTCCAGGATGCCGTCGTGGACGACGGCGACCTCCCGGCCGACAACGTCAAAGACGGATACGCGAACGTGTTCGTCACGAGCGACCGACACAGCGATGTTTGTGACATCGTTGAGCGGATTCGGATACGGGGAATCCAGCGCAAGCGTCACGCCATCCGGGACACCAAGCGCAACGGTCAGTTCGGCTGAGTAGGTCGCGCCGCCGCCGAGGCTGAGTGAGGCAACACGGAAGATGTGGATGCCCTCATCCAGGCCGCGCACACGAACCTGATACTCCAGCGGTAGATCCGACCACCCGGTCGCCGGGACGTACGCAGCGCGTCGGAACTCGCCGTCTTCCAGGTGCTGGACCTCGAATCCGTAGTTGCCCGTCTCGCTGAGTGTCTGCCATCCGAAGATGACGTCATTTCCGTCGGCCTGGACGCGAAGATTCGCCATCTGAGCGGCGAGCGGAGTCGTGTTATTCAAGACGTCATACGAGGTCGTGTGCGACTTGATCTGGTTTCCGTTCGCGTCCAGTTCCCAGAAGGTGAGCGTAATTTTTTCGTAGACGATGCTCAGCGATTCGGTAAAGGGGTCGCCTGCGACGCCGGCAATAGAGAAAGAAGTGAGGTAGGCGCCATCGAGTACAACGCGGAAGTACACCACCTCATTTCCACCCGCCTGGCGAGTAGCCTCGAACTCGGCAGACTGAAGCCGTGTGCCTTTGTTCAGGGCTTCGATCAATGCAATCGACGCCGCATCGGAAGTCTTCGTGATCAAGATGGGCGAATGCATCGGCCTCCCGGGCGCGCCGTTGCCGACGATGAACTGATTCGATATCTGGTGGGAATAAGAATTGAGCTCGATCCAGTCTTCGTGACCGGGAGCAGTTGCGCCGCCCTTGATCGGCGATCCGGGAAAATTGAGATAGAAGGACTGGGCCGAGACGGTTGCCGACGACAGCGCGAAACAGGCGGCAGTGAGAACGAGGCCGAGCCGCACGATGGGTGAGGGCGTCATGGAAAGTGTTGCATTGGGTGACTGGGGTCAGCAATGTACAAGCCACTCCCGGTTCGCGAAAGCAAACAGTTAGATTTCAGCACTCTGGCCTGAATCATCCTGCCCGTTTCAACACGGGAATACTGTTTCAGTCGTGGAATTGCTGGAGCCAGTCCTCCGCAAGATCCGTCCATTTGCGCGCCGGACCATCTTTCAGCGCAAACCCGTGCCCGCCGTGTTCAAAGATGTGCATCTCGGCTGATACCCCCGCCGCGATCAGCGCCTCGTACAAATTGATGCTGTTCAACACCGGGACCGTTCCATCGTCGGTCGCATGCACGACGAAGGTTGGCGGCGTATCGCCCGACACCTGCTGCTCGTTTGAGAAGCGCATGACCATTTCATCGTTCGGTGCATCCCCGAGCAGATAAGTGCGCGAGCCGTTGTGCGTGAGTCCGGCCTGCATCGTCACCACCGGGTATACGAGGATCATGAAGTCGGGTCGATTGCTTTCGGCGAGGTTGTCGCCCCTGCCCGAAGAGAAGTCCTCGTTGAAGTGCGTTCCGATTGTCGACGCGAGGTGTCCGCCTGCCGAGAAGCCGAGCACGCCGACGCGGTTTCGGTCGATCCCGTATTCATCCGCGTTTGCGCGCAGCATCCGCAACGCCTGCTGTGCATCCTGAAACGGAACCGCGTAGTGGACATTCGGCAGTCGGTATTTGAGCACACCAGCCGTGATGCCGATGCTGTTGAGCCACCTCGCAATCGCCTTGCCTTCGTGATCCATGCACACGACCCGGTAACCGCCGCCCGGTATGACGAGCACGGCGGTGCCCGTGGCGATCTCCGGATCCGGTTGATAGACGGTCAGGGTTGGCGTCGAAATATTGCCGATGCACCCATCGCCGGTTTCGGCTCCGCTTAGTTCGTTGGATTCCGGCGGATCGGTTGACCAGAGACGCATCGCCTCCTGTCCGCACGCCGACAAGGTTGTGACGGCAAAGAGACCCGCAAAAAGAAGCAAGAAGCGCATTCGCAGCATGACGAGGTTGCGGAGCTGTCGACTCCGCCGAAACGAAAGGGACGACGAGACTGGAAGATAGGAATCGCCGCAGTGCCTATTGGTCGCGCAGGGCCTTCATCAGCGTCAGGTAGGAACACGCCAGGCAGAGCAGCGCCCCAAGTCCGAAGGCGATGCGCCCGATGGAGAAGTTGGTCTTGCTCGGTACGAACGGAATGCCGCCCGAGAAATTTTCGGCAGCGCCAAAAAGGGCTACCCATCCGCCGATAGCCGCAAAGCAGAGGCAGAGCAGTGCCGCGAGGAAGTAGCTCGCACGGGAGTTCTGTCCGAGGAGCACCATGATTCCGGCGAGGATGAAGACCCCGCCGCACATCGCGAGCACCCACATCGGGGCGTGGACGGAGCCGGCGTCGGGTTCGATCACACCGATCGCGATCAGGATTGGCACAACGCCAAACGCGATCGTCACGAAGGCCATGATGTATCGGGAGCGGCGAGCCGCGTCGTCCATCGGAGCGCTGTTCTGGTCGTTCATGGCGGAATCTGGATGATCTTCTACTGTGATCGGCGGTTATTCGCGGATTCAAAGGCGTAGGACGAACAGTTACTTCCTATCGCGAATGTTTCTAACTTGCCGCTCGAATCCTGTCAGTAGACCCGGCTCAGCACCTGAATTCCATGCTTCGCGTACGTAGTCTTCTTGTCCTCGCTACCTTTGCTTCTGTCGCAGTCTCGGCTGTCGCCCAACCGGCCACGAAGCCGGATCCCAACTGGGAGATTCACGACATGAACCGGCCTCAGCCGACGATTGTCGATACGGGCTGGGGTCCGATGTCTCCAACGCCGCCTCCGGCGGATGCGATCGTTCTTTTTGGCGAAGGTGTCGATGGTCTGTCGGCGTGGGAGGCGAATCCGGAGGATATGGACGAACATCGGCCGGCCGAGTGGACGGTGGCTGATGGGTTCTTCTCGGTTAAGCCTGGCACCGGCGGCATCCGCACGAAGGCCGGTTTTGGTGATGTGCAACTTCACGTCGAGTGGGCCACACCGAATCCGCCGCGAGGAGAGGGGCAGGACAACGGCAACAGCGGCGTCTTCCTGATGGGTCAGTACGAAGTGCAGGTCCTCAATTCGTACGGCAACAAGACCTATCCTGACGGACAGGCAAGCGCGCTTTACGGGCAGTACCCGCCCCTCGTGAACGCGTCGCGGGCGCCGGGGCAGTGGCAGACTTACGATATCATCTTCCACCGACCGCGATTTGCTGCGGATGGGTCACTCCAAAGCCCCGCCAGGTTCACGGTCATCCACAATGGTGTCTTGACGCAGGACAACGTGTCGCTCACTGGGGCAACCGCGCATCATGCCCGCCCGCCCTACGAAGCACACGCGGACGCGCTGCCGATTGCGCTCCAGGACCACGGGCACCCGGTGCGGTTCCGGAATATCTGGCTGCGGGAGTTGTAGCGCGGTCGCGCGAGCGTCGCTCGCGCGGAATCGAGGAAGATAGCGGTCGCGCGAGCGTCGCTCGCGCGGAATCGAGGAAGATAGGAAGATAGGATCCGGCCGAGGTCAACCCGGTCACTGCGGCTTCACCAAAGTATAGCCAAGACCCCTCGATTCTTCGATTCTCTGTCGGATGCAGCGTCGACCATGATGCTCAATCTGACAAGTGACAACTGACCACTGACAACTTCTTCAGCGAACTGCTCACTTCGCGAGCGACTCCCGTTCTCCCATTAGCTCGACTCGAACATCTCAGCCACGCTGAGCAGCAGCGCGTTCAGGAACACATTGACGTTCCTGAACAGCTCCCGCCGTCCGTCGTTGGACAACGCGGTGTCGTCGACCGTCGTCTCAAGAATGTGACTGCGGAAAAATGAAATCGCCTCGAGCAGCTCCTTCAGCGTGAGTTGCGCCTGGCGGGCCGATTGCGCGTACGACGCGCCGATGTCGCGCAGCTTGTCCAGAATATCTGCGCGATCGGTTGATTCGTCCACATACGCGCGAAGCAACTCCATCACCTTGCGGCCTTCCTGGCGGAGCTCGCCGCGCTGCGCCTCACTCATCGACGACAGCCAGCGCGTATCCCTGAGTTGATCAATCTCGTTTCTTGTCGAGATCAGGGCAGACTCGATGAGATCGTCCGCAACATTGCCGTCGTCCTCTCTGCGGTGAAGGAGCGACTCGATCTCAGAGCGTAGAAAGCGTCGATGGCCGCCTGGCGTGACGACACACAGAACGTCGCCCTGGTCCGCCCATCGACGAAGGGTTGCGGGGTGTACACCGAGCTGCGATGCCGCGGCGGTTAATCCGAGAAACTCCCTCTGGCTGTCAGGCACCGCTCAACTCCGATTTGCCCGGATTCGCTGCCATACCACCGGATGCGCTGTTTCCAGTCGTGTCGTCAACCGCGTGTGCGGCGGCAACCTGCACGGGTTCGCCGCGCCACTCGCGAAGCTGCACATCGATCATGCCACGCACGCGAAGCGTCAGGTCGTTGGCGTCGTCTTTGGTCAGGCCCTCGGTCGAAACCGGTGGTAGCACCTTGAGATAAATCGGACCCGGGTCGTTGAAGCGCCAGCTGCCCTTCTGGAGTGCGTTGCTGGTGCCGTCGATAACGAGCGGCAGGATCGGCAGGTGCTCCTTGATCGCGAGATGAAACGCTCCCGAGTTGAATTCGCCGAGCGTACCGTCTTCTGATCGCGTGCCCTCCGGGAAGAACATGACCGAGCAGTTCGCCCGCAGGTACGCCGCCGCGTCGATGAGGACCTTCGCCCGACTGCGCTTGCTCGATCGATCAACCGCGATGTCGCCGGCCCACTTCATCAGCCAGCCAATCAACGGCAGGTCAAACAGCTCCTTCTTTGCGACCCACTTCATCTCCCACGGCAGCCGACTGATCACGGGGATGTCGACAAGCGACTGGTGGTTGCTGACGACGACGTACGGGTTGCGGGGGTTTGTTACGAGATCGGCTCCTTCCACACGGATTCGCCAAAGCGGCGTCAGGCGGGTCGGGAGGCTTCCGATTCGCCTGAACCACAGGCCGGCCCGGTAGCGCGCGGGGTCCTTGTCGAGCAGGCGAAAAAGCCCGACGACCGGAAGCGCCACTATCAGAGACAGCGTCGTGGAGATCCAGATCCAGAGTGAGCCGATCATTTGTTGCGGGATGTTGCGATTTCGTGTGAATAAACGCATCCGGAGACCCTCCGGGCAAGTGGGTACCCGCGCCTCCGCCGCGACGTTCCACAATCTTTCGGGGTTACGGCGCAATTACCGAACGATCCACATGCCGAACCGACACCCCGCAGCCTCGTATATACGCGCCCCTTCGACGCGCCCGCCTGACATTTCGGCGGATCCGCTCGGCGGGAACCGCGTACCTTCCCGGTTTAGAAGACCCGAAATCATCGGCCCGAAATCATCGGCATGCGCACACCCGGAACCAGACCAATCGTATCCGACATCGGCATCCTGAGCGGTGAGGCGGACCAGTCGCTCGACACCGCGCGCCAGGTCTCATCCGAATCGGACGGGCGGCAGATGGTCTACCTCGAGACGTACGGCTGCCAGATGAACGTATCGGATTCGGAGATCGTCGCCTCCGTCCTTCGCGGTTCCGGCTTCGGCCTCACGCGCGATCCGGATTCGGCGGATGTCGTGCTCATCAACACGTGCGCCATCCGTGAAAACGCCGAGCAGAAGGTCCGCCGCCGCCTTGAGACCTTCCGCTCGCGCAAGCAGAAGCGAGCACCCGATCTGAAGCTCGGCGTTCTCGGCTGCATGGCCGAACGGCTGCGCGAAAAACTGCTCGACGAAGAAAAGCTCGTCGACCTCGTCGTCGGCCCTGATGCCTACCGGGACCTGCCGAATCTGCTCGACGCATCGCTCGAATCCGGGCAATCCGCCGTCAACGTGCAGCTTTCGAAAGAAGAAACCTACGCGGATATTTCGCCGGTCCGTTACGACAGCAACGGCGTCTCCGCGTTCGTGTCGATAATGCGCGGATGCGACAACATGTGCTCGTTCTGTGTCGTGCCCTTCACGCGTGGCCGCGAACGCAGTCGCCCCACAGCGAGCATCCTCGACGAGTGTGCGAAGCTCGTCGATGCCGGCTACCGGGAGGTAACCGTCCTCGGTCAGAACGTCAACTCGTACCGCGACGGCGTCAACGGTCAATCCGTGTCATTCGCCGAGCTGCTGCATCGTATCAGCCTTCTTTCACCGGACCTGCGCATCCGCTATTCGACGAGCCACCCGAAAGACTGCTCGGACGAATTGCTGCACGTTCATCGCGAACGCGACAACGTATGCAATTTCATCCACCTGCCGGTGCAGCACGGAAACACAGCGATGCTTGAGCGGATGCGCCGCACGTACTCGCGCGAAGAATACCTCGCTCTCGTCGAACGCGCCCGACGCATCGTGCCGGGCCTGGCGCTGTCGACGGACATCATCGCGGGCTTCTGCGGCGAGACGGAGGAGGAGCACAGGGACACGCTGTCGCTGATGGAGGCCGTACGGTACGACCACGCGTTCAACTTTATCTATTCCGAACGGCCGGGGACCTACGCGTCGAAGAAGTACGAGGACGATGTGCCGGAGGAGGTCAAGAAGCGCCGCCTCTCGGAGATCATCGAACTACAGTCGGCGCACTCACTTGAAAGTAACCAGCGCGACGTCGGGCGTGTCCTTCGCGTACTGGTTGAAGGACCGAGCCGTAAGTCGGACGAACAGCTCTGCGGACGCACGGATTCAAACAAGATGGTCGTCTTTGACGACGCGGGCTTCGTGAAGGGACAATACGTCGACGTTCGCGTTGAACGCTGTACGTCGGCGACCCTGCTCGGGACGGCCGTGTCCTCGGGCGCCAACAAATTGGAGGCTTCGTCGCCTGCCACGACCGTGGGCGCACCTCAGTAGTCTAGAAATTTTCCGCACATGGATCGGGAAGCGATACAGCAGCGATACGGAATAGTGGGATCATCGGCAGCCATGCGGCACGTCGTTGATCAGGTAAGGCTGGTTGCAGGTTCTGACGCCAGCGTGTTGATTCAGGGCGAAAGCGGCGTCGGGAAGGAGGTCATCGCCAAGACGATTCACGAACTGTCGGATCGCCGGCACAAGCCGCTGATCGTCGTGAACTGCGGCGCGATCCCGGAAGGCCTGCTGGAGTCAGAGCTGTTCGGAAACGAAAAGGGTGCCTACACGGGCGCCGTCGAAAAACGGACCGGTTATTTCGAGGATGCGGATAACGGCACGATCTTCCTCGACGAGATCGGGGAGATGCCGCTCCAGGCGCAGGTTCGACTGCTTCGCGTACTCGAGACCGGCGAGTTCAGTCGGGTCGGATCGTCGACGGTGCGAAAAGTAGACGTCCGGGTTGTTGCCGCAACCAACAAGGACCTTCCGGTCGAGGTCGCCAGCGCCCGCTTCCGCGAGGACCTCTATTATCGTCTCGCCACCGTCGTGATCGACATTCCGCCGCTGCGGCAGCGCAAGGACGATATCATGCCGCTCGTCGATCGGTTTGTGCACGAGATCTCGCGGCAATACGACTCGCCGGTCAAGCGCCTCTCGAACGATGCGAAAGACCTGATGAGCCGCTATCGATGGCCGGGCAACGTGCGCGAGCTGCGAAACGTCGTCGAGCGGATGGTGGTGCTGAATCGGTCGCAGGATATTTCGGCGGATGACATTCGACCCTACCTTCGTGGTGTTTCGGCGTCCGGGAGTCCCGGCGGACTCGTGCCGATCACGCGTGACGCGCTGAACGATGCATCGAACATCGGCGGCGATGCCGGAAGTGCACGCGAACGCGAGCTGATCTACCGCGCCCTGCTCGAACTCCGAATGGAGATCCGAGAAATAAAGGAGCAGCTCCGCAATGGCGTAGCGCGCCCCGATCATGTTGAACAGGATGGTCGCGAGTACTACATCGTAGAGGAGCCGGAGGTCGACGAGGGCATCGAGGAGGTTCAATACGAGATTGAACATGCCGATGACGATGACCTTGTCGCCGCCTACGACGACGAACCGGTCGAGCCCGTCGGCCTGCTGGACGTTTCGAACGGCGAACTGCCGACGCTGCAGGACGCCGAGCGAGAGCTGATTGCGGAGGCGCTTCGTCGCTTTGAGGGCAATCGCAGGCAGACCGCCAAGGCGCTTGGCATCTCGGAACGAACACTGTATCGCAAGATCAATGAAATGGAGGAGGACGGCATTGAGCTCTAGTCCGCCCCATCTACCGACTCCCGGTCTTCCGCGACGTCGCGTCCGCGATGCCACGGCGAGATCAGGAGGATCTTCCCCGTTGATCGTTTTGCTCGTTCTGCTCGTGACGCTCGTGTCGCCCTTCGGCTGCGGGTATTACAGCTTCACCGGGGCGTCGATTCCCGAACACCTTTCCACGATCGCCATCCCGCTCGTTGAAGACAACAGCGTCAACACCTTGACCGCACTTGACGAGTCGTTCACCGAAATGCTCGTACAGCGTTTTGTACGCCAGACACGGCTTCGGCTGGAAACGGATGAAGCGTCGAGTGATGCGCTACTGGTTGCGCGGATTACCCGGTACACAAACGTTCCGACATCGGTAAGCGGTGACGAGGTTGCGACACTCAACCGCGTGACGATCAGCGTCTCCGTTGACTATAAGGATCAGACGAAGAACGCGGACCTGCTGAACCGTTCGTTCTCGGCATTCGACGAATACGATCCGGCCGGTTCGGGCGGACTCTCCGGCGAACAGGACGCCGCTATGTCTGCCTTGACCAAAATCGCCGACGATATTTTTACGGCAGCGACGTCGAACTGGTAGGAGCGTAGGGCCGCAACTGCAATTTTGGAGCGTCGCGGTCGATACCCACCTTACCCGTCGAGACATCCGCAGACGTAACGCCCTCCGAACAAGTAACAGTGCCCGGTGCCAGTTGTATACGCCATAGCAATGACGCTCCTCCTTCTCTACGGAGTGAACTTGCTGGTTCTGGCCATCAACTTCGCGAACCGGGATACGCTGATTGATGGGCCGGTGCCGCGTTTCAACGAGCCGGAGCGTGTTGCCGGCGCGCTTCCGCCATCCGTCACCGTACAACTCCCGATGTACAACGAACGGTTCGTCGCGGATCGACTGATCGACGCTTGCGCAAAGCTCGATTATCCTGCGGACCGCCTCGACATCCAGATACTGGATGACTCAACGGATGATACTGCGGCGATTGCGGAGGAGCGGACGAACTACTGGAAGCAGCGCGGTGTCAGAATCCTGCACCTCCGCCGCTCCGATCGTACCGGCTACAAGGCTGGGGCCCTGCAGGCAGGCTTGAAGCTTTCAAGGGCAGAGTTCGTTGCTGTCTTCGACGCCGACTTCGTTCCGGATTCCGGATTCCTGCGTGAAGTGATCGGCGCATTCGATTCGCCGAAGATTGGAATGGTTCAGGCCAGATGGTCACACCTGAATGAAGCGGACTCACTCCTGACGCGCATTCAGGCGTTCGGACTCGACACACACTTCGCCATCGAGCAGCGTGTGCGAAATCTGACGGGCTGCTTCATCAACTTCAACGGGACGGCCGGGGTCTGGCGGCGAACGTGCATCGATGAATCCGGCGGATGGTCTGCCGACACGCTCGCCGAAGATCTCGATCTGAGCTATCGGGCCCAGCTCCGAGGCTGGCGATTCAAGTACCTTCCTCGCGCCACCGCGCCCGCCGAACTGCCCGCAGACATGAACGCGTTCCGCGCGCAGCAATTCAGGTGGACAAAGGGCACGACGCAGACAGCGATGAAGATGTTGGGTCCGCTGTGGGCAAGCGAGTTTCCGCTCAGTGTGAAGCTTGAGGGCACGGTGCATTTGACAGCTCACCTGGCGTTTCCACTTGTCCTGATTCTGGGTCTGTTGAACGTTCCGTTGCTCTGGATGCGGAGCCGAACCGGTATGCCGGGCGATGTGTATTTCTCCATGCTGAGCCTCGGCGTTCTTGGCTTTGTTGGTTTCTTTCTCGCGCAGCTCTTTGCTCAGCGGGAGTTGTATCCGGATTGGAAGCGCCGGATGCTGCTGTTTCCTGCATTTATGGCGGGGAGCATGGGCCTTGCCGTCAACAACACGCGAGCTGTTCTGGAAGCGGTCCTTCGAAAGAGATCGACATTTGTGCGGACCCCGAAGCTTCGTGCGGTTACCGCCGGCGATGGCGCCGAGGTTGATGTCGCCGGGACCTTCATGCGCGGCGGAAGCCGGAATTCGCGGCAGTCGAATGAGGAAGACTACATCGCGTCACGGCTGCCGGCGGAATTCTGGGTGGAGATCGGCATGTTGGCGTACCTGACGGTCGGTCTGGCCTGGTTGATTGCCCACGGGGCGTGGCTGGCGATTCCGTTTCAGCTGCTTCTGGTTGCCGGATTTTCACTTGTCGTCGTTTACACCGCTGTCGGAATGCGAAGGGCACCAACTGACGAGGAGGTCTTATCGCGATGACAACCCGGGCGTCGGTTGAATTGGCGGCTATGTCGTTTGTACCTTGCAGGTCGGACCTGCGAGAATCGATTTCCGTTCGTACCACCACACACTTGTGCCATGGCCGTTTCCGACATACCGCGCGTGCTGTCGCTTCTGGATCAGGGCAAATCTGCCGAGGCGCTCGAGCTTTCCGCCAGGCTTATAGAGGAAATGCCGACACACGTCACGTCGTATGTCGTGCATGCCAGGGCAAACGAGTCGCAGGGTCAATACGAAGCGGCATTCCGATCCTGGCGACGAGCAATGGATCTCCTGCCGAACAGCCCGCAGATAAAGAAGGGCCTTTTGCGGACGGCCGACAAACTGGCGCGGCCGCCGGCCGGCGATTTCGATTTCATGCGGTGGACTCGCGAAAAGAATCAGATCAACGTCCATCAGTACGAGTACGCTCCGGGGACTGCCGCACGCCCGGTCGACCCGGACCTGCTTCACGACCCGCTCGTCACCGATTCCGAAACCCCGCCGACGGATGATTCCCATGAAGTGCCCGAATTCGTCGATACCGACCTTCCCGATTCCGATTCAGCCTATGAGCTCTACGTATCGGGCGGCGACAGCTCCGAGGAGGACCACGTGATTGAGGAGTCTGACGAACGTCCGTTCGTCGTATCGTCCAGTCCCGAGCCGGGCTTTGAGCCCGAACTTGTCTCGAACGCCTCTGGTTCAGACGAAGCGGAAACGGACGGAGCCACAGGCACGTCCCGGCGGGTCCAGTCCGTCGAGTCGCGGGTGACGAACAACATCGAGGAATCGACCGGGGCGGCCGAACTGGACTCTGAGGCGGAAACGCTGATGCCTGATTCACATGCTGCCGATCTCACGATGCAGGATCACGATGCGGAGTTGCACGACGAGTATTCACGCAGCCACGAGACCGAGCTGCGCGGCGACCGGCCGCAAGATGACGCCGCGGACCACGATGGCGGCCATCCGCAGGATCGCCGTGCCGATGTTCCTTCGGAGCGTCCCGCAAAGAGTCCGCTCGACGATCTGGACTCGCTGATCGTCGAACTTGAGTCCGCGCGCATCGTGCCGCGCCCCGACGACGACCCGGCACCCGCCGCGAATCTGGACAACGATGTCGAGGGAATGGTGTCCGAGACGCTCGCGCGAATTTTCGCCTCTCAGAGTCAGTTCGCCGAGGCCGCCCGCATCTACGAGAAGTTGTCGGCAGTCCATCCGGGCCGGGCCGATGAGTTTCGGACGAAAGCCGCGGCGATGCGGCAGAAGGCCGAGTGACGTTTTCACCGCTGCAGCGGCTGACTGCCACCGATTCGCGTCGCGTAGCGGGCATCATGAGTGGGACCTCGCTCGACGGAGTCGATGTCGTCATCGCGGATCTTTCCGGAACGGGCCGCGCCATGACCCAGGACGTGGTGGCTGCTCGTTTTTATCCGTATCCGACCGACCTCGCCGCGCTGCTCCTCGCTAATTCGTCGCCGGCGACTTCCTCAGTTCTGGATATCAGCCAGCTCGGCTTCAGGCTCGCAGCGCACTATGCCGACTGTGTTCTGCGCACGTGCAACGACTCCGGTATTCCGCTCGACACGATCGACCTTGTCGGTTGCCACGGACAGACTGTCTTTCACGTTCCCGATCCCGCGGTTTGTGCCGGACACCCCACAACGTCGACGCTGCAGATTGGGGATGGCTCCGTCCTGGCGAACCTGCTTGGCCTTCCGGTCGTCTCCAATTTCCGCGCGGCGGACATGGCGATGGGGGGCCAGGGGGCGCCGCTCGTCCCGTACTTCGACTACATTCGGTTTACGGACGCAGCCGAGAATCGGGTCCTGTTGAATCTCGGTGGAATTGCCAATCTGACCGTGTTGAAGGCGGATGGGCAGCCGGAGAACGTAGTCGCCTTCGATACCGGGCCGGCGAATATGCTGATGAACTACATCGCGGCGCGGCGGCTCGGAAAGGCTTGGGACGAGGACGGCCGGGCGGCGGCAGCCGGCACGGCGAATTCGGCTGTTGTCGCCGAGTTTCTTCGCGACGAGTACTACACGCGGACGCCGCCGAAGTCCACGGGCCGCGAGCTGTACACCGAGTCGTTCGCGGATCGCTTCGAGTCCAGCATGCGAGCCACGGAAGACAATTCGCCGGAAGCCGCGATGGCGACCGCGCTGATGATTACGGTCGAGACGATCGCACTGGCGATGGAGCGTTTCGTTCTGCCGAGCGTATCGGTCGATCGACTCCTGGCGTCGGGTGGCGGGGTGCGGAACACGGAGTTGATGCGGCGTCTGTCGGAACGACTCTCCCCGTTGCCGGTGGAATCACTAACAACGCAGGGTGTTGACGCGGACTTCAAGGAGGCGTTGTGTTTCGCGGTGCTCGCCCACGAGTTTGTCAACGGGACGCCGGCGAATCTGCCGTCGGTGACGGGTGCTTCGGGCCCGGCACTGCTCGGTGAACTGGCTCTCGCTCCTCATCACCAAAAGTAAGCATGCAAGATACCTTCACGCCCATCAGCGAAGTTGGAGAATTCGGCCTCATCGACCGCCTCGAATCGGTCCTTGGTGAGCCGGCGAATCCGTCGCTCGTCATGTCGATCGGCGACGACGCCGCCGTGTATCGTGCCGGCGCAGACAAGGTGTCGGTCGTGACATCGGATGCGTTGATCGAGGGTGTTCATTTCGATCTCTCGTTCATCCCGATGGAGCACCTCGGCGCCAAGTCGCTGATGGTGAACCTCAGCGATGTGATCGCCATGAACGCGCTGCCGAAATTCGCGACAGTTGTACTCGGTATTCCGAACCATGTATCGGTGGAGATGGCCGAGGAACTGTATCGTGGTATACGAAAGGTCTGCGAGGCGTACGACGTGACGATCATCGGCGGCGACATTACCGGTGCGCGCCAGCTGACGATCTCGATTACAGCAATCGGCGAAGCCCTCGAGGAGGAGCTTGCCTACCGAAAGGGCGCCGAACCGGGAGACGTTCTCTGCGTCACGGGCGACTTGGGCTCCGCCTTCGCCGGACTGAAAGTTCTCCTGCGCGAACGGGCGGAGCTGCAGGAAAAGAAGGAAGAGTTCGTGCCGACCATTCGGCAATACCAGTACGTTGTCAACCGCAACCTCGCGCCCGTCGCGAGGCTGGGCGTGATTCAATCCTGGCGAGAGGCAGGCTTTCGTCCGCACGCCATGATCGATGTGTCGGACGGGCTCGCGAGCGAGGTCAATCATCTGTGCCGCCGAAGCGGATGTGGTGCGATTGTGCGGGCGTCGGACATTCCGCTTCACGATCAGACGCACCGGGTCGCGACCGAGTTCGGCGAAAGCCCCACGCTGTATCAGCTCCAGGGCGGCGAAGATTACGAACTGCTCTTTGCTGCACCGGAGAGCGAACTCAAGAAGCTAAAGGACTCCAGCTACGCCGTCATCGGAGAGTTCGTCGCACGGGAGGAGGGGGTTGTCCTGCAGCATGCCGACGGGACGGAGGAGGAGCTGAAGCCGATCGGCTGGGATCATTTCGCGTAGTTGACAGGCTGCCACGAACCTTCAGCTTCCTGGGATGACGGGTCGAACCGAGCGGCCTTCATTCCCTCATTTCCTCAT
>JAGQWL010000478.1 GCA_020437385.1 Bacteroidota bacterium | reverse complement strand
CCTGGGGATGCGCACCGAGCATCAGTTCGATTCGGCGTTTCAGCGCGGCACGATCACCCTGAATCGCCGGCGCATCGACCTGACGGATCTACGGAGCCGCGCATTGCAGCGCTACTATGAGGACGTGATCTCGCCGATGCTGCGCAACACCTGGACGGACGACGACTTCAACAGGAGCTCGATCCTGCTGTTGGCGGGAGGCGGTTCGATGTATCCGGAACTTGTGAAGTGCTTTGAAGACGAGTTCGGCGGGATTCTCAGCGTCAACGTCGTCGACGATCCGACCACGCTGGCCTCGACCGGCTACTGCATCCGTTCGCAGAGTGTCGGCGGCCAGGATGGCATCGCCATCGGGCTCGACATCGGCAATGCCCAGACGGTCCTGACCGTCGCTGCAGAAGACTAACTAAACGACGACCAGTATGAGCGACGAACCGAACACCGGACAGGCCGGAGCCGCTGATGCCGCCAGGAGCGTGACGGTAATCGGTTCGAACGTGGTCATCGAAGATGGCCGGGTCGTCGTTGTGCGGGACCTCGTGATCTACGGCCGCGTGGATGCGGATGTCCAGGCCGGCGGGCGGGTGGTAATTGCCCGCGGCGCGACCGTCTCCGGCCGTGTGGAGGCGGAGGATATCAGTCTTTCCGGTCGCCTTGACGGTTCAGTTGACGCCCGCGACTCCTTCAGCCTCGAGGACACGGGGGAATTGTACGGAAACGCGAACGCGAGGCGTTTGTCTGTCTCGCCGAATGCATCCGGCACGTTTCGCGTCGCAATGCGCAGCGGCAGTCCGTCGCAGGAGCGGAAACAGGTCGAGACGGCGAGGGAGCGTTACGAAGCCGTTCTCGCGACGGTCACCGAGGTCACAGGCCGAAAGGAAGAACCCAGCGCAGCCTACCGGGCCTGGAGCGATCATCAGTCCGGTCGCGGCGCGAAGAAAGGCGCCTCGGAAGAGATCTCGATCGACTCGCCCGATTCGGGCCGGGCGTCCGGAGCCGGGGCCACCTCGGCGAGTGCGGGACGGGCGGCCTGGGGCAAGAGCGTAACCCCCGGACTCGGCATTTCACCTGCCGAGCAGCTCAAGCTCACCCCGGAAGAGATCGAGTTGATTCTTGACGAAGAAGAGGAGCAATCTGCCGTTGAGTCGGAAGGGAATCGTCGATCGACCGACGAGCTGCTAAACTCACCAATACTTCGCGAAGCCGTCGAATCCGTCCGAAAAGACCCCGAAAACGGCGATCTGGATGCGGACGATGCGGGTGCCCACCCCGGGGACCGGCAGTAGGCAGGGACTTTGCGCCGTGTGCGTCGCCGGGCGTTTAATCGTCCGAGTGCCTCGACCGATAACACCACCCGACTGTCACCGGATTCGTTTGGTTGATTCGTTTCTGGGGGCAGACTATATTCTTCGTTCCTCTCGCTGTTTGCGAAACTGCCATTAGTGGCGGCAGCGCGTCGGCAGGGATGGTTCGGCAGGAGCGGTAGGAGGCTCTGTTGAACCGTCGACCCCGGGTCGCATCGGGAATCGACGCGAAGATGAGCGAGACAAGCTTCTCAGGGCGGGTCCCACGGGCGTCAATCCCTCCATGGCCGGTCCAGCTCGGCTCGTAGCGGCGGTTGCACGATGTAACCGTGATAGCTTAAGGCTTCTTTGAGACTTCTTTGAGACCGCTCGAATGCCGTCCACCGGCGAGCATTCCGACAATTCCTGATTTACGCGGCATGGCCAAAACACCACACTACTACTACGACGACGAGGCTTGCGACTTCGTTCTTATTGAACACAGCCGCAAACATCAGCTAAGAAAGATCGGTGGGTTCGTTGCAGGAGCGGTGGTACTTGGGTTCGTTTTCATGTTCGGGATCGACGCGGTCTACCGCACTCCCGAAGAGGTGTCGCTGAAGGCGGAGAATGCAAGGCTCCAGCATGAGCTGATCGACGTCGGGGATCGGATGGACAAGGTCGAGGACCAGCTCGGCAAACTCGTCGAGTCCGACCAGAACCTGTATCGATCGCTCCTGCAGGCAAATCCGATTTCGGAAGACGTGCTCCAGGTCGGTGTTGGTGGTTCGGACGCGTACGAAGAATTTTCGAGCTACTCTCCGGAGACCGCTTCACTGCTTCGCCAGTCCGCCTCGACGCTCGACAAACTCGAACGACGGATTGCGCTCCAGACGGCGAGCTACAAGGAGCTTCTCCCGATCGCTGAGATGCACAAGCACAAGCTTGCGGAAATGCCTGCGATTCTTCCCGCAGACGGACCGGTCGTATCCGGATTCGGTAAGCGCATGCATCCGATCCTGAAGATCGTCCGGCCCCACAACGGGATTGACATTCTGGTGCCGCAGGGAACGCCGGTGTTCGCACCGGGCGACGGCGTCATCAAGGACGCAGGTCGCGGCGGCGGTCTTGGAAACTTTGTACGCATCGAGCACAGCTCGACCGGTTATGTCACGACGTTCGCACACCTGTCGGAGATCGCCGGCAGCATCAAGCGAGGCGTCACCGTCAAGCGTGGCGATGTCATCGGGCTCAGCGGCAACACCGGTCTGTCGAAGGCACCGCACCTCCACTACGAGGTTCGCGACGCCAAGGGCAAGCCGTTCAACCCGGTGTATTTCTTCGCGCCGAGTATGACGCCGCATGAGTACCAGTCGCTGCTCGCGAGCACGGCCAAGGGCACGACCTCACTCGACTGATCTGACCTCACTCGACTGATCTCAGGTACCGCTCCGGTACTGACCGTTTGCCCGGTGTCACGGGCAACATTCTGCAACAATCGTAGTATGCTCCGGCTCTGTCGGTTTTGACGGCGCACGCAGTGCTTGCATTTGTCGGACACGCGTCCTATTGTGCGATCCCGTGCCCGCCCGGCACTCCGGGCTGTCTTCGGCAGCAGGTGTAGGACTAAAACAAGGAAGCTGTTCATGACAGCATCAGGTGAAGTAACGAACATGTATTGGACGCTGGAACTGGCCGCATACCTCGAGGACGCTCCGTGGCCGGCAACAAAGGACGAGCTTATTGATTTTGCCGACCGGACGGGCGCACCCCCGGAGGTCGTTCAGAATCTTGAGGCCATGGAGGATGACGGGGAGCCGTACGAGAGCATCGAGGAAGTCTGGCCCGATTTTCCAACGGCGGACGACGACTTCCTTTACGAAGAAGACTCGTAGATCGCTCCCGTTGTCGTCGGCCGTCGCAAGTGTGACGGCCGAATTGCATTTGCGCTCGCGGGCAATCCGGCGTGCCGGCTTCCCACCCTCTCAGCGAGTGCCTGCAGTCCGAATGCGTGACTCGTGATGCTGATTATCTCCCCATTCGGATGCTCCGCAGACTGTCGCTGATCGGCGCGCTGTTTCTGGCGGCTGTCTCCTCTCCGTCGAATGCACAGATCCCCGATTCCGATCGGCAGCGTCTTGTCGCATCCGTTCAGTTCGAGGGCAACTCCCAGTTCTCCGACTACGACCTCTTTCTGCGCGTCCGCACACGCGCCAACAGGGAGTTCCTCGGCATTCCCGGTTGGCGATGGTGGCTCGGCATCTACCGCCTCGGCGATTCGGGGAAGCTCGGAAAAAGGCTCAGCCGTGCGCTCAAGAACTCCGGAGAACCGCCCGCGGAACTTACGCAGGATGTGGTGGATGCGGACATCGAGCGGCTTCGCGTGTTCTACATGCAGGAGGGCTTTCGGGAGGTAGTCGTCACGACGCGGTACGAGGATGGTTCAGGCCCCTGGACCGATGTCGTGTTCGTGATCGAGGAGGGACGCCCAACGTACATCCGGAACGTCCGATTTGACGGCATCGAGTCGATCCCGGTCGATCTTCAACAGGCGATCGTTGACGAGTCGCTGCTCAGCGGTCGTGTCGCGGGGCCCACGAACCTCAGCGCCGTCGGAATGCGCTACTCCGAACCAGTACTACTGGAGGAGCGACGGCGGATTCTCACGTTGCTGCACAACGACGGCTATGCGACGTCGTCCCGCGATTCCATCCGCGCGGTCGTGATTCCGTTTCGTCCGGATTCCTTCGATGTCCGCTTCGAGATCGGCCCGGGACTTCGTCACACGATCAGCAATGTCGGATTCACGATTGTCGGGCCCGACTCGGACGCGTCATCTCGCACAGATACGCTCAAGATCGATTCAGATGTGCCCGTTGTTGCGCGGTACGCGAACGAGTCTCGCCTCAAGTCGAGTCTACTGAAGCGCGCACTGCGCGTCCGTCCGGGGGATGTCTACGACGAATCGCGGGTGCTCGACACGAAGCGCCGCCTCGAGGCCACCGGCGTGTTCGCCTTCACGAATGTTGAATCGACAATTCAGGACTCGTCGGGCACAGGCGCACCAACGATCCGGCAGGAGTTTGATCTGCGGACCCGTCGGCGACACCGGATGCGCTATGAGTGGTTCATGCTCCAGCGAGGAGGTGTGCTCGGCGGGGCCGACGCCGAGCTCGGCATGGGAATCGCCGCCGCCTATCGCAACGCGAACCTGCTTGGCGGTG
>JAGQWL010000477.1 GCA_020437385.1 Bacteroidota bacterium | reverse complement strand
TTAGCCGAAAGAACCACGCCAACGCACTTTAAGCAAGAAGAGGAGACCATGTCGCTGAACGTACACTACTCAGGAAACCCCAAGCTTCTTGACGGTCGCAAGATCGCGATTATCGGATACGGTAGTCAGGGCCACGCCCATGCACTGAACCTAAAGGAAAGCGGCCACGACGTCGTCGTCGGACTGCGTCCCGGGTCGAGCTCGGCAGACGAGGCCGCGTCCAGGGGACTGGAAGTACTCGGTGTGGAAGAAGCGGCAGAGGCGGGGTCCATCGTGATGATTCTGATTCCCGACCAGCATCAGAAAGATGTCTATGAGGCGCAGATAAAGCGGCACATCACGCCGGGCAAAGCCCTTGCATTCGGACATGGCTTCAACGTGCATTACGATCGAATCGTACCCCCGGAAGGAGTCGACGTGTTCATGGTTGCGCCGAAGTCACCTGGACATCTCGTTCGCCGAACGTACGAGGAAGGTCGGGGCGTACCGTGCCTCGTCGCCGTCGCCCAGGATTCCTCCGGACAGGCGATGGATCTTGCGATCGCATATGCTGCCGCAATTGGCGGTGCCCGGGCTGGAATCATCGAGACGACGTTTCGTGACGAGACAGAGACTGATCTGTTCGGCGAGCAAGCGGTGCTGTGTGGTGGTTCCGAAGGCCTTATCCGCGCCGGTTTTGAGACGCTTGTGGAAGCAGGTTATCCCCCAGAGCTTGCGTACTTCGAGGTATTGCACGAGCTCAAGTTGATCGTGGACCTGTACTACGAAGGTGGCCTTGCGTACATGAATTACTCGATCAGCGATACGGCTGAGTACGGCAATTACTCACGCGGAGCGCGGATCATCAATCCGGCCGTCAAGGCAGAGATGAAGAAGGTGCTTTCTGAAATCCAGTCGGGGGACTTTGCCCGCGAATGGATCGAAGAATGTGAGGCGGGCTGGCCAAACATGGAGCGTCTTCGAAATGAGTCGAGGACGCATCCGATCGAGGTTGTCGGAAAGAAGCTTCGGTCAATGATGAGTTGGATCCGTGGAGCGCGCGACCCGAAGCAGGCCGCCGAGACGGCAGAAGTGATCTAGCGTGAAGCCGAACTTCAACATCGCGGTATTGCCGGGCGACGGGGTTGGTCCGGAGGTGACGGACGCTGCCGTATCGGTATTACTACATGCTACCGCAGGGACGTCCGAAGTCAGCATCCGGGTTCACCCGTTTGGGGGTGCCGCTGTGGATGAGACCGGTTCGCCGTTTCCGGATGCAACTCGCGAAGCCGTCGCCGCTGCCGATGGGGTCCTGCTTGGCGCCGTGGGCGGCCCGCGTTGGGACAGCGTCGACCCGGCGATCCGCCCGGAGCGCGGACTGCTGGCGCTGCGTTCCTTCCTTGACGTCTTCGCGAACCTGCGCCCGGTTGTTGTCAACGCTGGGGATGCCTCCGCGTCACCACTCAAGCAGAACATTGCGACAGGCGTTGACCTTCTGGTCGTACGCGAATTGACCAGTGGGATCTACTTCGGTGAACCACGTTGGATCAGAGACGAGGGTAGCCTGGGCAAAGTGGCGCTC
>JAGQWL010000476.1 GCA_020437385.1 Bacteroidota bacterium | reverse complement strand
TCAAGGATGTCGAACTCCTCAAACGATTCATCAACGAGCAGGGCAAGATTCTGCCTCGCCGCATCACCGGAGTCAGTGCGAAGTTTCAGCGCCAGCTGACCAGCGCAGTCAAGCGGTCGCGCCACCTCGCGCTCATCCCGTACGTCAACGAAAACGTACGCTAGGTACAGGAATGATTCTGCGGCCAGGCCGCAAGCTTTGAGGATAGAACAATGAAAGTCATTTTACTTCAGGAAGTAGACAACCTCGGCACTCCCGGTGACATCGTAACCGTTAAGGATGGCTATGGTCGCAATTTTCTGATTCCCCGCGGTCTCGCACGCCTGGCAACTCCGGGCGCGTCGCGGATGCAGGCCGAACTCCAGAAACAGGCGGCTCGTCGGCTGCAGCAGCAGAAGGGCAGCGCCGAAGAGGTTGCCCGTCAGCTCGAAGCCGAATCGCTCAGTCTCTTCGCGAAGGTCGGCGAGGACAACAGGATCTTCGGAACCATCACGACACAGCAGATCGCCGTCGAGCTCTCCAAGAAGGGCTACGAGATCGATCGCAAGCGGATCGTGCTTGACACCGAAGTGCGAACGACGGGCGAGTATACGGCGACGGTATCGGTTCACCCGGAAGTTGACGCCAAGCTGAAATTCGTTGTGGAGCCGAAGGAAGCGGAAGCGGTCTAGCCAGCTCAGTATCGGATTTGAAAACGGCCGTGGGGGTGACCTCGCGGCCGTTTTTTGTTCCGTCGCGTTTCTTCCGGCAGGAACTGCGGTCTGGTGTCATACGCGGATCTGTCGATCAGCGTGTCTTAATGGATGAAACCATTTCTCCGATCCCAATGTGGATTGGGCGGATGATAACCGAAAACCGTTCGAACGATCATGCGTTGGACCGGGATAAACAGTATTCACTCCGTTGAATCGCGTCGACAAGCTCCGATGAAAAGCACCCGAACCGCATCGGCCTTATTCACCTTCCTGCTGCTCGCTACGCTTGTGAAGCCGGCGGCCGCCCAGGGCGCGCGCGACTGGGTGGACATCAGCTACTCGACGGCGGCGCAGGGCGTCGACACGGTGGCACTGATTGCGGACATTACGATCCGCGACGACTGGAAGATGTACGCTGTTGGAAACGGCTTCCCGCCGGTCTCGCTCGAGCTGAACGTGGATCCGTTGCCGGACGGCGTCGCGATTGCAGGCGCAATCGGGCAATCGTCGCCCAAGCAGGCGTTCGACAAGAATTTCAACAAGGAAGTTTATTACTTCCAGCACGAGGGGCGCATCTGGATGCCGCTGGTCCTTGCGTCCGGTGCCGCCCCGTCAGACTCGATTCGCGGCGACGTCCGCTATCAGATATGCAGTGATTCCCGCGGGCTCTGTCTGCCTCCCACGCGCGACAAGTTCGCGCTCGCGGTCAAGGACGCTGCTGATTGTCTCGATGCCGAGGCGTCCGAGTGTTCGGCGGCACCACTGGATGTGAGCCTTCTGGGTGCCTCCTCGCCCGGCAACGAGAATCAAACGACGGCGTCGGCGAAGACCGTCCAGCGGTTTGACCTGCCGGATGATATGACCGGGGCTCGCTCGGCAGCCGGTCTGGGCTTTATTCTGCTCGCTATCGGCGCCGGCTTCGGTGCCCTGCTGACCCCGTGCGTGTTTCCGATGGTGCCGCTCACCGTTTCGTTCTTCACCAAGCATGGAGAGAACAGGAGTCAGGCCGTGCGGATGGCGCTGATTTATGGGACGTCGATCGTTGTGACGTTCACCGTTCTCGGTGTCGTGATGGCAAGCATCTACGGTGCGGCAGGCGTGCAGACGATCGCGTCGAGTCCGTGGGTAAACCTCTTCTTTGCGGCGGTTCTGATTTTCTTTGCGCTGTCTCTGCTCGGGCTGTTCGAACTCACGCTTCCGAGCAGTTTCGTCAATTACTTCAATCGGCAGAGCAACGAGAAGTCCGGCTGGCTTGGCGTCGTGTTCATGGGACTGACGCTGACGCTTGTTTCGTTCTCCTGCACCGCGCCGTTCGTGGGCGGGTTGCTTGCGGCTGCGGCGTCCGGATCGTGGCTTCGACCCGTGGTCGGGATGGCCGCGTTCAGCAGCGCCTTCGCGTTGCCGTTCGTACTGCTGGCGCTTTTCCCTAAGGCGCTCAAGTCACTTCCGAAGTCGGGCTCGTGGATGAATGCGATGAAAGTGACGCTCGGCTTTGTCGAGCTTGCGGCCGCAATCAAGTTTCTGTCCAATGCGGATCTGGTGTTCGGATGGGGTTTGATCTCGCGTCCGCTGGCCATCTCGGTGACGGTGGTGATCTTTTTCCTTACCAGGATGTACCTGATCGGCAAGCTCCGGCTCAAACATGAAGAGATCGAGGCAACAGTAGGTGTTCCGCGACTGATGGCTGCGATCGCGTTCTTCGGGTTGGGCCTCTATCTGATCCCGGGGCTTTTTGGTGCACCGCTCAACTCGCTCGATGCGTTCCTTCCTCCACGCCAGGCAACCGACTTGCGCCTGGCAGCCGTCGGATCCGAACTGCAGGGCGGGCTGGACGACGGCTGGATCGTCGACAATATTGATGAGGCGTACAGCGTAGCCTCCTCGCGCGGGATGCCGATCCTCGTCGACTTCACCGGCTACACGTGCACGAACTGCCGCCAGATGGAGTCCACGGTCTTTCCGGTGCCAAAAGTCGCCGACCGACTTGAGCGGGATTTCGTCAGACTTCGGCTTTATACTGACGGACAGGAACTGGGCGACGACTTCCAGCGGTATCAGCTCAAGCTGACCGGAACCGTCGCACTTCCAACCTACGCCATCTTGTCACCCGACGGGTCGACCCTTATCGCGAAGACATCTGGCCTTCAATCAGCAGACAAATTCGCGGCCTTTCTGGAGACCGGTCGAGACAATGCCCTGATGGCGGACAACGTCGCCAACTGATCGCCTTGCCGACCATATGCCCCAACCCGCCAACTTCTTTCGCACACTTTCCAATGTAACCGTTCACTACGATCGTTTCCTCGATCCGCAGTTCGGCTACGGCACGCGCGGAAAGACCTGGACGTTCCACTGCGAGGCCGCGTTCCAGAACAAGCTGCGAGCGTGTTTCTCGGAACTGTGGGATGTCTGTCCATTGGGACGCGCCGAGATGATCACGTCCGCCGGTACGTACGTTGACAAGCCGGGCTCCCACGGACTTGGGCGGGCGTTTGATCTTGACGCGATCTTCTGGTCAAATCGAACCTTCATCACACTCAATTACCCGGTAGACAAGGCGTTCTATCTTGCCGTCGAGTCGGTCTTTCGGAAATACTTCGGGACGGTCCTCAACTACGAATACAATACGGACCATCGGGACCACTTACACGTCGATGACCTGACGCCGGTCGGCTTCGACCCGACCCATCGTTCGCGCGTTCTTTATCTGCAGATGATCTTGACGCACCTGTTCGATCGTCCGGTTGACATTGACGGGATCATCGGCAGTCAGACCAACGGCGCCGTGCGAGAATTCCTGATTGACGCGGCCTTCGCTTCGCCGGCGGACGTGGCGTCGAATTTGTTACTGCACAGCAAGCTGAACGAAGTGTGGGTCGACCTCCTGGACCTGTCAGCCGCAGAAGGGTTTGCTCAGACCGCACAGGCAGCGAAGAATCCGCTCGAACTGATCGAGTCGCTTTATGAGGTCATCGGCAGGGAACTGGATGGCCTGCCGGAGCGGAAGCGCGTGGAGACCGCGGTGACGACGTTCGTCAATCACCCTGAGGCAGCCGCGTTTTTTGATCAGTACCGGACGTAGCGGCAGTCGATCCACAATTCTAACGTGCGACTG
>JAGQWL010000475.1 GCA_020437385.1 Bacteroidota bacterium | reverse complement strand
TCAGCGTCGACGGGCCAGTGCGCGAAGAGCAGGTCCTTCCACGACTGGCGCCACGTCCATTTGCCCGCAGGCACTGGCCACGGTCGGTGGTCGGTTTGCACTAATGACGGATGTGCCATTGTGAATCTTCAGGATGAGCCGTTCGTCGCTAGTAGTGGTTGTTAAGGTCCGGCGCGTCGTTGGATCGCTCGCCGACCCACGTTCGCAGATTCCACTCAACGAAATCAGGATCTTGCTCCGCCGGGATCGTCCCTATGTCGCCCCACAATTTTCGAAGTGCCTTCTGCATTCGTGAATCCTGTGAATCGGACAGCGGTGCTATTAGCATCACCAGACTGTGAACCAGCGAATGGTCTCCATGTGCACCGTAGAACCAGTTCTTTGGTTCAAGAAGGTCGATTAGAACCGGCACCACAACGTCACTGTCCGGATACCTGGAGAGCACCCTTAGCATTCGGCCGCGAACCTCCGCCGGCTCGTCCGCATTCCGTGCAACGGATGCTACTTTCTGGACAAGCCCGTGAAACAGGACGCTCGATTCGGGCTCACGCTTCTCTTCCAGCAGGAACGCCGCGGCCTCCACACCAATCGCGGACTCGTCGTGCGCCGCCAACGCCCTGACGGAGTCGATCATGTTTCGTTCGTTAGCGAAGTAATAGGATAGCTCGCGGGCCGCGAAGCGGGCGAGTAACGGAAAGCGCTTATCTCTCGCGAGGCGCCATACGTGTGACTCGATAAGATGAATAGACTCGTTCTCACGTAGCAAGAACAACAGACCGTATCGGATGGCTTCCGACGACAACGAATCCGAGAGTACGGATGCAACGGTTGAGACGAGGTCCCCTGCGTTAGACCAGTCCTCCTCCCAGTAGAGTGCACTGATAGCCAATTCTTGCACCGTGGAATCGCTGTCCGTGAGCAGCACTCTGTAAACTGGATCGCTCAGATTGAAACGGCTAGCCAATGCTTCGCTGAGGACATCTACAAGAAGCGACTGAGGAATGAGGGGAAGGTTGCGATTCGCTTCAATTCGTTGAAGCAATTGCGACATTCTGTGCGGGCACGCAGCCGCGTTGGAACAAGACTCAACCGCATCGGTGATGACGCGTACCTCAGATTCGAATGCGACACTGTCGGCGCGAGTCATGCAGCCCCAACACTGGTACAATGCATCCTGCGCGGCCACGTTGGTCGGCATCCAGGCAACTGTGGCAAGCACGACAACGATCGCCTTCATCCGCTCGTTCAGGATGATGTGTGGGTCCTGGCACCGGAAAGACTGAGGGCGCCAACGGCAAGGGTGACAATCGCAGGGATCACGATTCCCGGATGCCACCCGAACGCAAAGCCGGTCGCCACGATCGTCAGCGACCACGCAACGAACAACACTCCAAGAAAGCGCGGCAAGGCGGACGAATGCTCGTGAGCAGCCGATCTCGCCAGCCAGCCGAGGAAGAGACCGGCGACGACAAAGACGATCGTGACCAGGTACCACGTAAGATGCACAAATCCCAGCAGGCGCGCGTCGTCCATGGAAAGTCTCGCCGATGCCAGGATAGTGGACTCACCGTCGATCGTACGGATGATCGCCGCGAGCAGGCAGAGTACGGCAGCAGCTGCGTAGGTCTTCTTCATAACGTCCGCGATCTATTTATCTGGAATAGTTGTGATCGTACCCGTCCGGCACGACGAGCTTGCCGCGTCGCCCGGATTGTTCGTCGAGCAAAACGACGTCTCGCCCAGCAGGAAATCCGCGTACAGCGCGATGAACCAACCGCTCTCCTCGGGCCACGACGCGAGAATGCGGTGATCGTCCAGCCGGACGACCTTCGTTGGGTCCGTTTCGGTCTTCCCGTCCCACAGCTGCTCCCAGTAAACCTCGCCCGGACGGAAGGTGACGTTCAGTTCGAATTGTGTTCCGTTGGGAAGCGGGCCGTAGTCATAGCGGAGGTTTTGCCCGTAGGCCTGATCGACCGTGAGACCG
>JAGQWL010000474.1 GCA_020437385.1 Bacteroidota bacterium | reverse complement strand
GCGGTTGATGAGCAGCAAGCCACGGACGCCGGCGGATGCGAGCGTCTGCTGATCGGCATTCGAAAAGGTGAGGTTGGGAGCGAGGAGGAGCACCGCGCCGCGCAGGCTTTCGAGGTCGCCCATCGCATCGTCCGCTCGCGCGACATAGACAAGTGGCGCCTCGAACGCGGCGTGGGACGGGCTATAGCCCAGCGCCACGGCCCGCAGTGGTCGCGTAAAGGGCGAGGCAACTTCCACCCGATCGTCGCCGCGCCGCCACCCGGGATAGGAAAACGGTTCGCGCCGCGTCTGCAGTCCGAGGGCGCGAAGCGCGTCCTCAAGCGCGTCCATGGAGCGACGGTTTCCTTCGGTGCCTGCCATGCGCGGACCGAAGCGCGTGGTGAGCGAGTCGAGTAGATGGTAGGCCCCCTCGGTCAGCAGGGCGTCACCGACGATAGCCTGCCGGGCGGGCTCGGCGGCGGCTTCTGCCGCCGAGACCTGGCCGGGCGCCTGCGCCGACGCGCGACCGTACACAAGAATCAGAAGGGCGAACAGGGAGAGCCGAAAAAGTCGGGACGGGCGCATGACAAATACGAATAGCGGTTGACGCCTTAAAACGCAACCAGTGATAAAACAAGAAGCCCCTGAACCGCCGGTTTGCGACAGATCAGGGGCTTGCAATGTGCTCCCCGGGTAGGATTTGAACCTACAACCCTGCGGTTAACAGCCGCATGCTCTACCATTGAGCTACCGAGGAATCTCAATCCGAACCCGCAATTTACCAATACTCGAAGGTATCGACAAGGCTTCCCGGGCAATTCAATTTGCACGGCGGACGAATGGCGACTCGGCACCAGCAAATCGGGACGATCGTCATCGTCACCCGTAATCGACGCGATCGCTTCATAACATGACCGTCGCGTCACGACACGCGAAAGACTTGCCGATTAAATGTGTATTGCCTCATCGCGACTTCGTATTTTCCGGATAACTCCCGACAAGCTCGCCTTGCTGCGAACCACAAGCCTGCCGACGCGCGCGATCCAGCGCGCCCACCGGCACCGACTTCTATGATTACCTCGAGTCTCCCCATCGCTGCCGACGTCGACGAAACGCGCGTCCCCGACATCCGCGCCTACGAAGCCGAGGATGACGCCTGGGACGAAGACGACTACGAATACGACGACGAAGAGGAAGAAGAATACGACGACTCGGAGTCCGAAGATTGGGACGACGACGAGGATGAGGACGACGGCGACTGGGACGACGACGACGACGATGATGATTACGACGACGGCGACGACTGGGACGACGACGACGACGATGAGGATTACGGCGACGACGATGAGGACGGCGACGACTACGAGTACGACGACGAGGAGGAAGAGGAGTACGAAGAGGAGTCGTACGAGGAAGAGGAATACGAAGAAGAGCTCATCTAGTATCCGCTAGCGGAACACTCCGCCCTCCAGCCTCTACAGCGCTGCACCTGCATCCAGGAGCACCTTTGCCACGACGAGCTTCGCGACGTCCTGATCCGTCATTCCGAGAACCGTTCGCAGTACTACGGCGGAGTGTTCTCCGAATCGCGGCGGCGGTGAAAGCGGGCGCTTCACCTGCCCGATTGCCGTCCGGATTCCCCTGGGTCCGCCTGCCTCACCGAGAACGAGCCGCTGCGCCTGACGCGTCGACAACGCCTGCGGGACACTGGCGATTCTGCTGAATGGAATCGCTTCTTGTTGCAGACGATTCTCCAGATCATCCGCCGAGAGCTTGTTGACGGCGGGTCGCAGCAGCGCCTCCAGTTCGGCGCGTTTTTCCACGCGCGCCTCGTTGCGTCCAAGCCCCTTCGCCGCTGCTTCGTGAGTGAGCGAAAGCACCGAGGTCAAGCGTTCGAACTGCTTGTCCGTGCCGACAGCGAGCACGATCCAGTGCCCATCCGCCGTCAGATACGGTGTGCCGTAGGGTGCGATACTCGGATGGGCCGATCCCATACGCCGCGGCTCAACGGCCGACTGCAGCCATCCGGCACCCTGATTTGCGAGCGAAGCCAGGGCCGCGTCGAACAGGGAAACGTACGCGCTCCGTCCCTTTCCCGTGGTCGAACGAATCAGCAGACCGAGCAGCACTTCTTCCTTGATGTGGTGCGCCGCGAGCACGTCGACGAGCGCAACCGGCATCTTGGTCGGCGGACCGTCCGGCTGGCCGTTCATCGACATGAAACCGGACTCTGCCTGGATCGCGGCGTCGTAGCCGGAACGTGGATCATCCGCCCCGTACCCGGTGACCGACACGCAGACCAGTCGATCGTTGAGTCGAAGCAGCGCGTCGTGATCGACGTGCAGCCGCTCTGCCGAACCTGGCCGATAGCTGGACAACACAACGTCTGATTTTTTCGCGAGGTGCTCGACCACGGCGAGTCCGTCGCGTGCGGTGATGTCGATCGCGACGGATTGTTTGCCCCAGTTGCAACAGGAGAAATACGCGGATCGGCCGTCGGTCACCTGCTCACCTTCGATGCGCCACGAGCGCGTGACGTCGCCGCCGTTTCGAGGATTCTCAATCTTGATAACCGTGGCGCCGAGTTCCGCGAGGTATTGTCCGGCGGATGGGCCGGCCAGGACACCTGCGAGTTCGAGGACGACGATGCCGTATAGCGGCTGGTCGGGTTGCGGCAGGTTGGATTGGGACATATCAGATTGCGGGACAACAAATTGCGCGATGTCAGATTACGCCATGTCAAATTGCGCGACATCACATTGCGCCGTCGATAGCCGCGTTGCAGCGCAACAAACGGTGGCCGAACAACGAGTTTGGACTAACCGAACAAGTTACGACCGTTCGGCTACCGCTTCCCGCTTTGTTGCTTCCTGAAGTGGAAGGCTGAATCGAAAGGTGGACCCGACGCCGACCTCGCTCTGCAGCTCGAGCCGCTGCCCGTGCGCGTTGAGGATGTGTTTGACGATGGCGAGACCGAGTCCGGTGCCGCCCTGGTCGCGCGAGCGGCTGGCGTCGACGCGGTAGAATCGTTCGGTGATTCGCGACTGGTGTTCGGGCGCGATGCCGATGCCGTCGTCTGCGACCTCGATCACGACGTGATCGCCCTGTCGATTGGCGAGAACGCTGACGGTGTCGCCGGGGTTGCTGTACTTGACGCCGTTCTCGACGAGGTTGCTGAGCACCTGGCGGATTCGGCCTTCATCGGCGAAGACCTTCGGCAGATCGGGCGGGAGTTCGCAGCGGACGGTGATTTCCTTGTTGCGCGCGCGCGGCTCGATTGACTCGACAACTTCCGACACGACGGATCGCAGGGTGAACGCCGTCTGCTTCATCTTCAGTTCGCCGGTTTCGATCTTGGCGATCTCGGACAGGTCCTGCGCCAGGTTCGAGAGGCGATCCGCGTTCTTGATGATCTTGTCGATGAACGAGTCGCGGACGCCCGGGCGTTCCAGGGCGCCGTCCCGCAGGGTCTCCGCGAAGCCGCGGATCGAGAAGATCGGCGTCTTCAGCTCGTGCGAGACGTTGCCGAGGAAATCCTTGCGATAGGTCTCGAGCCGCTTCATCGCGGTGATCTCTGTTTCGAGTGCTTTGCCGGCGGAGGCGATGACGCCTCGGAGCTCGCTGATCTCGTCGGATCCCGGGATTTCGGTATTGACGGCTTCGAAGTCGCGCTGTTCGATCTTGCGCAGATCATCGATCGCCTGCCGGACGCGCCGTGCGACAAGGCGATTCCCGACGATCCACGACACAACGAGGACGATTGGCGGAATTGCCAGCCAGGCCCATCCGCTGAAAATACCGAGCAGGCGGCCGCCGGCCAGGACAGCCGTGACGACAAGTGTCACGACGACGGCCAGCGCAACAGCGATGGAACGAAAGTGGCGCTGCATTCCTATTCCTTGAACCTGTAGCCGACGCCCTTCACGGTTTCGATGTACGAGGCGCCGATCTTCTCGCGGATCTTGCGGATGTGCACGTCGACGGTGCGATCGACGACGTAGGTGCCGCTGCCCCAGACGGAGTCGAGGAGTTCATCGCGTCCGAACACGCGGCCCGGGTTGGAGGCGAGGAACGACAGGAGTTCGAATTCTTTTCGGGGAAGGCTGAAGGTCTCCTTCTTTCCGTCGCGCGTTCGATTCACGACGTAGCGTTCGCGATCGATGGTGAGGTCGTGGATGATGACGAGCGGCTTCGGGCCGGTGTTGTCGGATCGTCGCAGGAGCGACTTGATCTGACTGAGGATGACGGGGACGGAGAGCGGCTTGGAGAGGTAGATGTCGGCGCCGACGTCGAGTCCGCGCACGTGATCGTCTTCGCCGCTGCGTGCGGTGAGCATGACGATGGGCGTGTCGGCGAGTTCGGGTTTGGCGCGCATGATGCGGCAGGCTTCGAGGCCATCCATGACGGGCATCATGACGTCGAGGATGATGAGGTCCGGCGTTTCCTCTTCGGATGCGGCGAGGGCTTCTTTGCCGGTCGTGGCGAGTCGGGTTCGGTAGCCGGAGTCCTGCAGGTTGTAGTCGAGGAGGGCGAGGATGTCCTCTTCGTCATCGACGATCAGAATGAGCGGTTCGTCGTTCTGCTTCCTGGTCAATGGGCTGTCTTTGCTGATAGAGGGATCGAATGCGGACTCCCGCGCGTTGTCTCTTGTTGCCGGGCGCCACGTTTCGAGCGATAGATTATGCAATGTATGCCTGCAAAACGTTGGTGTATTGTTCCCTTTGGTCCTGGTGCCGCGGTTCGTTTAGGTTGAAACCGGGGAGGAGGTTCGGGCGGCCCCCTCGTTTTTTAGTCTCTTCGACTCCTTTAACGTCAAAAGTTACTAAATGCCTCAGCCCATCAGATTACCAAATCGTTAAGCACCCAACACAATGTCCAGCAACACCTTACGCAACCGACCGCTGCTCGCCCTCGTCGCCTTCCTCGCACTTGTCCTCGGTGTCGGCTTCCTCATCGGCACCGCCACCGCTCCCGACGCGTGGTACGCCGCCCTCAACAAACCGTCCTTCAACCCGCCCAACTACGTCTTCGGACCCGTCTGGTCGATCCTCTACGTCGCCATCGCCGTCGCCGGCTGGCGAACGTGGGCCCGCCGTACTCCCGGACCCGCACTCCGAATCTGGATCGCCGCCCTCGTCCTGAACTGGCTCTGGTCACCCGCCTTCTTCACGCTGCACGCGCCGTGGATCGCCGCCGTCATCATCGCCCTGCTGCTCGGCGCCATCGTCGCCTTCATCCGCACCACCTGGAAACCGGATCGCGTCTCCGCCATCCTCTTCCTCCCCTACCTCGCGTGGGTCTCGTTCGCGGCCATCCTCAACGTGTCAGTCGCGATCCTCAACTGACTCCTCAACCGACTCCTCGACTGACTCCTCGTCGACACGCTCCGGCTCGTCCGCATCCGTCACGATCTCGGAAAACACCGTCTCTCCCGTCCGCAGCATGCGGCGCACGTACGCATGACACAACATGCACCGCTCGCCGAAAAGGACGTGCTCCTGCAAACCGGGAACCGTCCGCTCGCCCGTCTCATCCGCAACGTCCTTCAACTCCGCGAACGTGCGCCCGAAACAATAACACCTGTCGATCCAGTATCCCACTCCGCTACTGCTCCTCCACCGCGAAGGCAATGTGCGACGGCGCAATGCCCGTCGGGAACTGCTCGAGCTGCTGACCCGACCGGTCGTGCACCGTCACGTAACCCGCAGCCGTAAAACTCGGCACGCGCGCGACGTAGATCTGCTTCGAACGCGAGTCGTACGCAACCGCGCCGATCTCATCACCCGCAAACACACCGAGGTTCTCCGCCAATCCGTTCGAACCCGTGTTGAACCGAAGGATCCGCTCGCTGTCAACAACAACGTACAGCTCCTGCGCACCCTCGGAGTAGAACGCGTCCTGCCCCGGACCAACCGTCGACACCTGACCCGCAATCGGAATCCGCGTCACCACCGCGCCCGTCGGACCGTCCAGAATCACAATCTCGCCATCCGTCTGCTCCACAATGTTTGAGTTGGCGTCGAACACCGTCTTGCCGGTGCAAACCACCCACAGCTCATCCTCGCGATCGCCAAACAACAACCGCGGGCCGTCACAACCGACGTCAATCGTCCCCGTCACCAGGTTGTTCGACAGACTGATCGTCGACAACGTCGTGCCCTCACCGAACGCGCTGTTCGCCACAAACACCTGCCCGCCCGAAATCGCGACGCCCTCGGGATTGTCGCCGACATCGACCGTCGACGTAACCGAACCCGACACCAGATCAACCACCGACACACTGCCGCCCGTAAACCCGGTCTTGAACAGGTTCGTCACGTATCCGATCTGAACATCCGACACCGCCATGTACCGCGGACTCGCCAGCCCATCGATCTGATCCACCTGGCTGCCCGATGAGCGATCGTACACGTCGATCCGGCCGCCCGTGTTCGACATCATGTAGATGATGTCGCCGGAAAGCATGATGCTCTGCACCGTCGATCCCGCGTCCGCAACCAGTTGCTGCGACGTCTTGCCCACCGGATCGTAAACCGTGATCGATCCGTTCGCGTCGGAGAAGTTGCCCTGGTTGGCAACGTAGACGCCGGTCGTCACGAAACTCGAGTTGTCGCCACCGCTGTCGCACGCGGATAGAAACAACACGCCGAACAGACTCGCCGCGACCATCAACGACATCGCCCTGCTCGATAGCATCCTACTCGCCATCCTGCTCGATAGCATCCGGATCGATATTATCCAGTTCGATCTGATTTCAATTGGCCTCCTTCGGATCCTTCTCGTTTGGCCGGATTTTATTTCGGCGGATCTGTCAGTCTTCATTGTGCTGCGTCCGGTGGGATGGTTGAATCACGAACCAAGCTCGAGCCTGATTCCAAAGTGGTAGTTTCGCGGCGGCATCGGGTAGCCCTTCACAACCGAATATTCTTCGTCCAGAACATTCAGAATCGACGCAAACGCCGACAGCCTGTAATCGCCCCAACGCTTGTCCGCGCGTATCGTCACGTCAAGCGGCGCGTACGGCGCAACGGATTGCAGCCCGTCCGTCGTGACGAGCCGGCTGCTGACGACCGACGACGCGGTCTCGACGGTGACGATCCCGACAGCAGCCGCAAGCGTTCCCGCGAACCGGTGCCGCGGAACGTAACGAACACCCGTCGATCCGCCGTCAACAATTTCGCGGGCGTCGGTGAACGTGTAGCGACCCGTCGTCACAAGCGACAGTCCGCCGATATGAATCTCCCGATGGCGAACGCTTGCCTCAATTCCCCGACTGCGCACCTGTCCGACGTTTATCGGGGTCCAGACATTGTTGTCAGCGGGCGTCCAGACGATCTGGTCCCTGACGATCGTCCCGAACGCGGATACCTCCGCATCGACCGGGCCCGCGATCAGCACACCCGCGTCGCCGCCCCAACCGCGTTCCGGACGCAGATCCGCGTTGCCGGTCGCTCCCCCCTCGCTCCAGTACAGGTCGTTGAACGTCGGCACGCGAAACGCCCGACCGCCGCTCGCCTTGATTCTGATTCGCCGGCCGACTCGATGATTCAGCCCGAGCTGCGGACTCGGCACAACGATCGTCGGCACCCCTTCGCGTCCGTACACATCCGTCCGAAGCGCCGGATACCACGTTGTGCGACCGCGTTGAATTGCCGCCGAAGCGAAGGCCGATGCCGACAGCGATCGGCGCACCGCATCAAGTGACGGATGGGTCGCCGTACGACCCGTGACACTCGTACCGACATTCAGCAGTGCGCCGTGAACGAGACGCTTCTGCTCGGCCTCGACCATGGCTCCCGATGTGATCCCGGTTTCGTCGAGCGCCAGCTCGGGATTCACGTACCGCAGCGACGCACGATCCACAAAACCGCGGACGGTGGTCTCGACGCCGCGACTTCGGACGGACTTTCGCGCGGACAAACGCGCGATCTCGTCGAACTGCCGCTCTCCGACACTCGCAACCGTGGCGACGCCCGGCAGCCCGCGCTCGGCGGATGCGATCAGCAGCGACGCCGACGTCTGACCGGACGCTCGCGACCCTCCCGCAACGCTGGCGAGCAGGGACGTGCGCCGCGCATCGGCGTTGCGGCGATCCTCGAAGCGCTGCGGAAACGCCGCCGTGTTTCGAAAGCGGAAGTCGCCGTCCGACGTCGCGTGGCCGACGGAAACGTAGGCGCGGACGGATCCGATCTGCCGCGAAAGATGGGCGTTGGCACCCTGCTCACCGAAACTCCCCGTACGGAGCTCGATGGACGCGGTCTCATCCGAAAGTCCGCGGCGGGTCGTCAGGTCGATCACGGATCCAACGGCCGCGCTGCCGTATTCGGCGGATCCAACGCCGGACCGAACCTCGGCCGATGCAATTGCGGATCGCGGAAGGATCGAAAGATCGAACTGCCCGAGCGCCGGATTCACGAGCGGCAGTCCGTCAAGCAGCACCGTCGACTGGTACGACGACGACCCACGCGCCGAAACGGACGTGATGCCACCCGGCCCGTATTCGCGGACGAAGACGGCCGAGCTGCGCGCGAGCACATCGGCCACCGATTGCGACGATCCGAATCGAAAAGCGGAGCTGTCCAGAACAACGACGGAGGTCGGCGCATCGAGCCGGTTGATTGCGATCCGCGCGGCGTGCACCGTCACCGCGGGCAGGTCGAAGGTCGGAAGCGCGGCGGTGGAGTCGACGACCTGCGCCGAAACGTTTGTACTGGCTGCGGCGGACAGGATCAGCCCGAGCGCCCGAAGGCGGCCGAAAAATCGGCTCAAAGAAATGGTATGGTGCTTAAACAAAATTGCCCCGCCTCAATAAGAGACGGGGCGAAACAGCAACACTCGGTGCGTCCGCCTCGCCTCAGATCCCGGAGGTGAAAGTGGCCGCAGCGCTGGCAGGTCTCCTGGCTGACGGATTTGTCCGCCCGCCCCCGAAGTAGCACTTCGCGGGTGGGACGCACATCGACCAACGCTCCTCCATCCGTCTTCCCGGTTCGACCCGAATGCGCCTGACGTCAGGCGGTGATCGAAACAGTGACTCGTGGATTCGGCGCGGTGGCCTTTATCCGCATACAGTTGCGGGTACAGCTCCGGATTTGCACGCGACAGCGCGCGCGTACCGGATTCCCTCTTAGTCCGCCGACGACGGCATGCCGTCGTCAAACAGAACCAGTGCTGCTGAAAAAGAACGTCTCGTGCTTGCGCACGGTTGTTATCAAGGTAGCGAATCGATTCCGCTTATCAAGCGACAATGAGCGAATTAAAATCGAAGTCGCGTCGGGCTCGTAGTCGTCGAAACACCAACCGCAGTCGAAACACCAACCGCAGTCGAAACACGTGCCGTCGTCACAGCACGAACCGTGGTCGAACAACTCATCAACGAACAATCGAGAATGCCTGACTTGCCGTGCGACTGCCCGACTTCACGCGCACGATGTACAGTCCGGTGGCGAGGTCGCCAACTTCGAGCGGCACCACCGTTCGCGTTCCTTCGAGGTCGCCGTCAAAGGCCGTCAGCACTTCGCGGCCGAGCGCGTCAACCACGGTGACGGCGGCACGCGCCGCGTTCGGCGAAACGATGTCCACAAACGCCTGACCGGTTGCCGGATTCGGATAGACGGATTCGATCGCAAACACATCCGATCCAATCGTCACTTCGACGACCGGAGACAACGAGGTCGAACCATCGGCATCGACCTGTCGGAGGCGGTAGGCGTAGTCGCCCGCGCGGCGTTCGACGGCGAAGGTGTAGTCGGTCGCAACGCTTCCGCCGCGTCCGGTTACAAATCCGATCTTCGCAAAGTCGGCGGACGTTCCGGTTCGCTCCAGAATATCGAACCCGAGGTTGTTCGTTTCGCTGGCGGTAGTCCAGTTCAACTCCACAACGCCGTCGGACTGTTTCGCGCCGAACGAAACGAGTTCAACCGGCAGCGCGGCGCCGGCGGAAACGTTGTCCACATCCAGCAAGGCATCAACGTCGACGGGCGGAAAGACCGTGGACGTACCGTGGATAAGACGCAGCCGATTAACCGACGACATGATCGCGTTGTAGTCCGTTCCACTGACGATCGTCATCGACGCGGCATCAATGGGAAACGAAACGGATTGCCACCCGCTCGCCGTCGGAAGGGCGATGCCGGAAGTCGAGATGACCGCACCCGCAGAGCTTTCAACGTAAATCCGAAGTTCCAGCGCGGTCGCACCGGCATTACGGACGTCCATGCTGATCGATTCGACGCCGGCCGTCACGTAATCACCGGCCCACTGCGTCGTATTCATCACCACCAGCTTGGCTCCGGGCCCACCAACCGTGCCGGTTGTTGGCTGACGCATAAATCCATCGCCGGCGCCGGCCGGTCCGCCTGTCGACTCCCACATCGTCGGGACCGGACTGCTCACGCCCGTATGCCAACCCTGCAGGTCCGAATCAAACGTATCCGTCTGCCCGAGGACCACGGCCCTCACACCGACGAACCCCGCAACCAGAAAAACCGAAACAAGAAGAAATGCCGTAACCCGTCTGCCCATGATAGTCGTATAGTCTAAATCAGTGTTAGCCTGCGTCTGCAGGAATCAGCTCGCCGACGATCCCGACGATCCCGACGAACCAGAACCCGAAGTCGGCATCGAAGGAATTTCATACGCCTCCGGAATCGGCGCGCTCGTCAACGATCCCGCGCCCGTCGCACCCGAGGAAAGCGCCGCCTTCTTCTTCCGCTTGCCGCGCTTCCGAAGGTTGTCCAGCGAGTACCACCCCGGTCCGGTAATCAGCAACGTCACAAACGAAATCAAAAACAGCAGCGATGGTTCCTTCTGATCAAACGCCTGTCCTCCGTGGACGATAAAAAACGCCACCGCCATGTCGATGATCAGCGGAATCACCGCCACCCGGCTGAAGAGTCCGACAATCAACAGCGCGGCGCAGAAAACCTCCGCGAACGTGACCAGGCCAAGCGAAAGACCGCTGCCGAGTCCGATTGGATCCGGAAAGCGGTCGTAAAGATCCGTGAAGTTCATCAACTTGCCCCAGCCATGACCGTAAATCATGGCGAGACCAACTCCGACACGCAGGACGAGCAGTCCGGCGGACTGCATCACGCCCGAAAAGGTGATTCCGTTCTTTCCCGATTCCGTACTCATTTGCTGGACCAATCCGTTAGGGTATAAAAAGTTACTCCACGCGGGACTGATTCGCCGGTATCCATTGTCAAAGGAACGTGCAAATCACGTCTAATTCGCGCTTCATTCAATGAGATACGCCGTTCGCAACGTACCCGACTTCGCATTTCGGCTGATTCATGCCTCAACAACCGTTGTCGCCGTCGCCGCGGTTCTTGTCGGATGCCTCGCGCTGTCCGGTTGTTCCATGAACACTGAACCGGATGCCTCCCTGCAGGACGGCCGCTGGAACCTCGTTTCAACGAAGGTCAACAACACGAGCGAACTGATTCCGGCGAGCGAAAACTATTCGATCGTGTTTAATGCGGATGGTTCGACCGTTGGCACAAGTGCCTGCAACGATTGCAGCGGCACCTGGACGGCCGCCGGCGACCAGATCACGCTGTCGCTCGCGTGCACGGAAATTGCCTGTTCGCCACAACCGTCCTTCGAGCAGTTTCCCGGCGTCGCCACGTCGTGTGATTCGTTCGCGATCGACGGCTCGAAGCTGTATCTCTTCTCCGTAAACGGGTCGACCACTACCGAGTTGCGATTCGCGCTGGAAGCGACAAACCTCGACTAGCGCGGGATCACAACTTCCTACAGCTCAACCGTCTCGCCGAACTCAGGGATCTCCACGTTGCGATGGCCCGCGTTCTGCAACGCCGTCCGCATCAACTCCTGCCGATCCGGCGCGCCGTGCACGAGAAAGATCTTCTTCAGCCGATCCCGGTCGAGCTTGTTGATGAAGCTCACGACGCCGGGTTCATCCGCGTGCGCGGAGTAGCTGTTCATCACCACCACCTCCGCCCGCAGCGGATACGTCTCGCCAAAGATCCGCACCTCCGGCAGCTTGTCGACGATCTTCTTGCCGAGCGTGTGGTCCGCACAATATCCCACGATCATCACGGTGTTGCGGCTGTCCTCGATGTTGTTCTTCAGGTGATGCAGAATCCGGCCCGCCTCGCACATCCCCGATGCCGAAATGATCACCATCGGCATTCGCGTGCTGTTCAGCGCCTTCGAATCCTCGACATCGCGGATGTACGACAGGCGCTCAAATCCAAGCGGATTTTTGTCCGTCCGCATGTAATCCAACAGCTTCTTGTCGTAACACTCCGGATGCGACAGGTACACACCCGTCGCATTGACGGCAAGCGGACTGTCCACGTAAACCGGAATGTGCGGCAGCCGCTCCTCGTTCCATAGCTGATCCATCGCGTACACGATCTCCTGCGTCCGCCCCACCGCAAACGCGGGGATGATCACCTTTCCGCCGCGCGCGCTCGTGCGTTCAATCACCTCGGCGAGTCGCGACTTGGATTCGTCCGGGGGCTCGTGCGTCTTTCCGCCATACGTCGATTCGGAGATGAGGTAGTCGCAGTCCTCCATCTTCTCCGGATCCTTCAGGATCGGGCGATTCGGATTTCCGATGTCGCCGGTGAAGCCGAGCTTGACGGTGCGGCCGTTCTCCGTGATCGTCAGGACCACATGCGCCGATCCGAGGATGTGCCCGGCGTCGCGGAACTCGAGGCTCACGCCCTCGACCGGCGAGAAGCGATGTCCGTACGGCATGCCGACGAATTGCTTCAGGATTCCCTCCGCGTCTTCCTCCGTGTAGAGCGGCTGGACGGATGGCTTGCCCTGCTTCCGCCGGATCTTGTTGACAAAACGGACGTCGCTCTGCTGGATGTGCGCGCTGTCCATGAGCAGCAGCGCGGACAGGCTGTAGGTCGCATGCGTGCAGTACACGTCGCCGCGGAATCCCTCCTTGTAGAGCTTCGGCAGGAGTCCGGCGTGGTCGATGTGCGCGTGCGAAAGGATCACGCAGTCGATGGACGCGGCGTCGAACGGAAACTCGCGGTTGATCCGTTCGGCCTCGGCGCGGCGGCCCTGGAATAATCCGCAATCGAGGAGAATCCGCTTGCCGGATTGCAGCTCGACGAGGTGTTTTGATCCTGTTACCGTGCGCGCGGCACCAAAGAAGGACAACTTCATCTATCTTGTCGCTGATGGGGGAACTGATGTGACTGGACCTGACCAGGATGTGACTGGACCTGACCAGGATGTGACTGGACGCGACCCGAACAAGACCAAGCCTGCGAGACACGGCCCTAATGTAATGAATCGCACCAACCAACAGCGTTACCCGCGAGCAGACGCGCCCGACTCCACCACACGCCTGGATCGCGAGGCGGCGCTTCGCCACCAGAATTGCGCGGCGGCACCTTGCCAACAGGATCGCGCGGCGGCACTTCGCAACCAGGATCGCGCGGCGGCGCTTCGCCACCCTCGTGGTCGCCGGTCCGATCGTCGCTCATCCGCCGATCGCCATCGGCCGCGCGGCACGTCGCTCGTTGCGCTGTTGGCGGTCGTCGTCGGACTGACCGCCGCTGCCTGTTCAAATCAGAAACCGAAACGCCCAACGATGAGTCCGCTGGAGTTTGACGCGCGCGTGAACGCGATACTTGCCGAGCTGCCGGATGACACGGTCGCCATCTCGATCCGGGATCCGCACTCCGGATTCAACTACGATCGCAACGCCGATCGGCTGTTCCACGCGGCGAGCACGATGAAGGTGCCGGTGATGATCGAGGTATTTCGCCAGGCGGACCTCGGCGTCTTCAACCTCGACGATTCGCTGATCGTGGAGAATGCGTTTTCGTCGATCGTGGATGGCTCGCCGTATTCGATGGACATCGGCGAGGATTCGGATGAATCGGTTTACGGCGCGATCGGCACGGCGATGTCGATCCGCGACCTCATCCACCAGATGATCACACGCTCATCGAACCTCGCGACGAACCTGCTGATCGACCTCGTCTCGGCGGATTCCGTGCAGCAGACCATTCGCCGTCTCGGGACGACGCGGATGGAGGTGCTGCGGGGCGTCGAGGATCTGAAGGCGTTCGACCTCGGCATGAACAACACTGCCACGTCCGCCGACCTCGCGGTTCTGCTTGAGGCGATCGCGAACGGCGAGGCGGTATCCGACGAAGCGGATGCCGAGATGGTCGCGATCCTGAGCGAGCAGGAGTTCAACGAGATGATTCCCGCCGGACTCCCGGAAGGCACGATCGTCGCACACAAGACCGGATCGATCACGCGCATCAGCCACGACGCGGCGATCGTTTCGCCGGATGACGCACCGTGGGTGATCGTGATCCTGACGGAAGGGTTTGATGATCAGGGCGAGTCGTTTGCCGTCGGGCAGGAGTTGGCGCGGTTGGCGTGGTCGGCGGTGCGGGCCGGGAATGAAGGAATGAAGGAATGAGGGAATGAATGGGGGAATGGGAGAATGGGAGAATGGGAGAATGGGGGACGCTCGCTTCGCTCGCGAAGTGAGCAGAGTGGAGGAAGTTGAGAGTTGAGAGTTGAGAGTTGAGAGTTGAGAGTGGACTGGTGATCCCGAGTCACGCCGGCTTCTGCGAAGCGCAGCAACAACCCTCCGGAACTCATAGGGAGCTGTCCTCGAGGCGCGACGGTCACGCGGGTGTCGGGTGGCGCGCGGGTGTCTGGTGGCACGCGGGCTTCTGGTCGCACCTTCGGCAAACCTCGATTGCCGGAACGATTTTACGTGACGGCATCCGGCGGCATCATGAACCGGTATCCGCGCAGTCCGCGATTCTACGATTCGACGATTCTACGAATCTTGAAACGCCCCGAAGAAACCACAGCGGCTGCCGATAACGCGGCTCGTTCCGAGCGGTCCTACTTTCCTACTTTCCTCCGCTCCTACTTTCTTCCAGCGCGATCTGCGATCGCGCCGCGCTACCGCAATCGTTTCGCCAACTGCTCCGCCCTCCGGGCATCCGACTCGCTCTCGTATCCCGCGGCCGAATCGAGCAGTCCGGAGCCGGCGATGTTCGCGCGCTTTTCCTCGGCGCTCTGCGACGGCTCATGGACGATATCCCAGACCTGGTTCGTGACAATCGCCTCGAGGTTCTGGAGCCGGCGCTGGTAGGCCTCCTGGTTCTCTTCCATCCGGTCGAGCTGGCTGCGCAGCGTCGACAGCGACTGGCTCAGCTCGTCGTTCGACTGGCCGAGGCGGTCGGCGCGCTTGTTCTGCTGCTTGACGATCTCAGTGATGCCGCCAACGATGATGGCGGCAAGCGGAATCAATACCCAGACCCAGGTCATGATGGCGTGTGTTTGTCCTCGTTGTGCGTCGAACGGCGCCGACGATTATCTTTAATGCTCCACGATACGTACAGCATTCGATCTGTGTTGCGGATGCGCGCTTTCAAGGCATTTGCCGGCATACGGCCGCCTGCGGCGCGGATCGGCCCTGCATCAGCTTTAGGTACGCATCGGAACAGACGATTGCAAGGAAGGGCGCCTGCCTCGAATCTGTCACGAAACGCAGGAAACGGACGGAACGGATGAATCGTTCGAAACGAGCGGATCGCTCCGAAACGAACGGGGCGCTCGAACCAGACGAAACGGCTCGAACCGGACGAACCAGACGAAACCGCTCGTGACCGATCATTCCGGAATCCTTCCCCTCCGCAGAACCACCAACCCAACGCTGGCTGAATCAGAATCTTGATTGCAAGATTTCGCAGATACTTGAGGTCGCTCGGCGGCGCGCTGCAACCACCGCCGGACCTGTCCGCCGAGGAGCCGAGCCTCCCGCCCATTGAACCGGAACCGGCCGAATCCGCCGAGGAGGGCACGTACCGACGCGAGATCGAAAAGCTCGTCGGATTTACCATCCGCCGCGTCGAGATCTACGAACGCGCGCTGAGCCATCGCTCGCTGCTCCGCCGCAAAAAAGACAGCCGGCAGTATTCGAATGAGCGCCTCGAGTTTCTCGGCGATTCCGTGCTCGGGTTTATTGTTGCCGAACACCTGTACCTCCACTTCCGCAACGAGGACGAGGGATTCCTGACGCGCCTCCGCGCGAAGCTCGTGAACGGCGAGGCGCTCGCGGACGCGGCACGCAACATGGACCTCGGCGACATCATCCGCGTGAGCGACAACATGGTCCAGAAGGGCGGCCGTGACAACACGAGCGTGCTGGCCGATGCGTTCGAAGCCGTCATCGGCGCGCTCTACCTCGACCTCGGCATGGAGGCGGCCCGCGACTTCGTGCACCGCAAGCTGCTCGACGACACGGACATGGACCACCTCGCCGCGCACCGCGACAACTACAAGAGCCTGCTGCTCGAATTTGTGCAGGCGAAGGGCTGGCCGCAGCCGACGTACGAGCTTGTGAACGAAGAAGGCCCGAGCCACAACCGCGAGTTCACCGTTGCGGTGCTCGTCAACGAAGACTCGCTCGGGAAGGGCGTCGCCAACTCCAAGAAGAAGGCCGAGCAGCTAGCCGCGAAGCAGGCGCTCACGACGCTGCGGAAGGCGGAGGAGTCGGAGGCGGTGGCGGAGACGAATCGCGCGATGTGACGCGCGAGCGGAGCTCGGGCTGGAAGAATCGTGGATTCGTAGAGTCGTAGAATCGTAGCCTGGGGTGACCGCCACCGGACGACGTTCCTTCAATCGCTCGTTCGTTCATTCGTGGGCGAAGCCCGTGGATCTCGCGGACACCGTGCAATGATGTCTCGTGGGACCTGCCACGGCACCGGACGACATCCCCGATTCCCTCATTCTCCCATTCTCCCATTCCTCATCGCTATTTTCTTCGATTCCGCGC
>JAGQWL010000064.1 GCA_020437385.1 Bacteroidota bacterium | reverse complement strand
TGAGCGTCGGTCTGGTACGTTGATTCCAGTCGTTCCCGCATGTCCTGCGGAACGGCTTTACCTGGCTGCATGACGTTGACGACAACAAGACCAATTATCAGCGCAACGAGCGTCGTGCCGAGATAAATGATGATCGTCTTACCACCGATTCGTGACAACTTCTTGAGATCCGACAGAGACGCAACGCCGGTGATCAACGAGGCCAGAATCAGCGGAACAGCGATTAGCTTCAGTAGATTGATGAAGATCACCCCGAAAGGAGCGATGAGCTTGGAAGTAAAGCTCGACCAGCCGTAGACCGCACTGGCAACCCCGTAGATGAGACCCAACACCAGCCCGATGATGATCTGCCAGTGCAGCTTTCGGTACCATTTCATGGAGGCGAATCACGATTGATTTGCGGAAAAGACGCCTTGCCGTTCGGGCGCGAAACGTGGATTTAACGCGCAAGACCGGCTTATGCCGTCCGGATCGGGCGTTGAGAAAGGCTTGAGAGGGCTCGCCTGGCTATCCGACCCGCATCAGAATACTAACCGGCCGATGGATAAACAACGAATCGTGATCCCTAGAGGTAGGGCTGGATCGCCTTCTCAAAGAACGCGTAGTCCCTGGCTCCGAGAATGTATTTGCGATAGCGACCGCCGCGATCGATGATATACGACGTCGGGCGAATCGTAAAGGCCTCCTGGATCGGCTTGGGCATCCGTTTCGACCCATCCACATAGCCGGTCTCTGTGGACATTGGCAGCAACTCCTCGAACGCCTGAAGTTCGGAGCGCGTCTCGTCCGAAAGGGAGATGACAACGAGGCCCTTGTCCTCGTAGTTGTCCTGCAGCCTGTTGAGGTGCGGTATTTCTTCAAGACAAGGCCCGCACCACGTCGCCCAGACGTTGATCAGGATCACCTTCCCCTTGTACACATCCAGTGTTGACTCCCAGCCATTCTCAACAAGGTTGAACCCGAAATTCTCGGCATCCTGGTCAAGATCCATTTCCAGGATTTGGTCGGGGCTCGCAATGCCGCTGGAAGCGATTTGAACCGGTGTCCGTGCTCCAGCTACAAGGACGAAGAGACCGCAGAGTACCGCACCTACCGACAAGATCGAACTTGCCCACTGAAAGCCGTCCTGCGGCCAGCGGGTGGAACTATGCCGAAAGACCGTCCACAACAAACCGAGGCCGGCCACGATCAAAACAACACCTGAAACCGCCGCTACTACCGGACTCATCGGGGACGTGAATCAATATGATGGTTAAAAGCGAACGCCGTACAACGACCAGCGTTACCGCAGGAGAACCGTTCGACTCCGCAGCACGCTGACCGTTGTACGGCCGTCAGTACCGCAGGGGGCTATCCTACGAAGTTCAAGAGCAGCGAGAATCGCAGCGTATTATCGAGCGGCGAGTTCTCTTCAAGCGCCAGGATGTAGGAAAAGTCCACTCCGATGATGTTATACCGGATGCCCGCGCCCAGTGTCACAAACTTCCGATTGCCGTTGTACGGGTCTTCGTAGAAGAAACCGCCGCGAAGCGCAAGAAGCCGGTCATACCAGTATTCGAGCCCTCCGCCGACCGTGATCTGGCGAAGCACGCCAACCTGTTCGAGGTCCGTCGGATCTGAAGTGTTCAGATTGACGGTAATGGGACTCCAGGAAGAAAAGATGGCCTGATAAAACGGCTTCGCGCCCGTGGAGTCAACGTCGATGAGGTCCTTGTTGAAGTCCACAACCAGGTTCAGCGCGTTGTACTCGTCGAAGTCAAATCCAAGCGCCATCCCGAAGCGCATGTTCGTGGGAATCGGGTCTGCCTGGTCACTGTCCGAATACTTGATCTTCGGCCCCATGTTCGCCAGGTTGAATCCTGCGGAGAACGTTGTCGGTACTCCGCCGAGGCCGAACTGGTTCGTTCGGTACAACCCAGCCAGGTCGACTGCCGTCGAGACTCCTGCCTTGGTCGTCGTGTTGCCGATCGTCTGTCCTGGTGCAAGATTTGAGTAAATCAGCCGCAGACTGGTGCCAAGCGCAAAGTTCGGCGAGACCTTAAAACCATAGGATGCCCCGATCGCGAGGTCATAAGACTTGAACGTTCCAGTCGGAATGTTCTGTTCGTCTCGACCTTCGTGCGTTCCGAGATTAAGGTAGGTCACGTGGGCACCTAGCGTTCCGACCCCGGGGATGTGATGCTTCGCGACCAGGTACTCGTAGAACAAGTCGGAAGCAAACTCGGGTAGCCAGTTGGAATGCGTAATGCCAGCCTCGGTGCCCGTTTGGAAGCCGAGCCCCGCCGGATTCCAGAAATTGGCACTTGCATTGTCTGCCAGCGCCACCCCAGCGTTGCCCATTCCAGCCGAGCGGCTGTCCGGCTCGATCTTGAGGAATACAACGCCTGCGCCACCAACCTGCCCAAAGGCCGTGGTTACACTACCTGCAAAGAGAGCAACAACGAGTACTGCTCTGTTACGAAATGAACGGTTCATGACTCAAGAAGTGAGTTGATTTGCGATGTCAAATGAAGCAGTACCTTTCCGATGCAAATGGCATTCACCGTATGATGGCAATTCGTTCAATTCGTTCGACGACTTGTCGTTGTCCGTCCAGAGTGTCGACTTCCAACCGGATTTTATAAAGGTAGATCCCGGTGGCGACACGATCAAAGTCTTCGTCTCGTCCGTCCCACTCAATCTGCACGGGTCCCGCGGTCAGCGTGCCGGTCGGCAGGGCCTCATCACTAGTAATCGTGCGAATGGGCCGACCATTAAGCGTGTAGATCCGGATCTGCACCTCTGCCGGCGTCCCCGAGGGCTGATTGTGCTCGAACACAAATCGCGTACGAGCGCTCATTGGATTCGGGTAGTTATACACGTTTCTGACGGTAAGATCCTCGTTTCCGGCCACGAAAAACTCCAATTCGGCCGATCCTGAGTTGTTAAGAACGTCCCAGGCACGCACTGTCAAGCGATTCGCACCGTCCGGCAGATCATCGAGTTTCCAGCGCACACTCCCCTTCTGGTACGAGTTCTGATCACTGACGAAAGCCGACGAAATGTCGACCGCGTCTGCATCGCGACCGTTCAGGACCAGAAGCATCTCGTGCCCAACCCCCGAACCTACCGTATTGATACCGCTATCGTCCGAAAAGCGCGCAATCAGCTCAGCTCCGGGCGGAGTCAGGCCACCGGAGACGAAGGTTGTGTCGTTGAGAAAAAGCGAGATTTCCGGGCCCACTGCGTCATCCGGTGGGTTGTCACTGGTCCCTCCAACCGTGAAGTTTTCGGTGAAACCGAGGGCCTGATCAGCCGACCCTACGGCATACGCCGTGATTCGACCAGACTTGTCGGAATAGGAGATATCCTTGGGAACGACGAACTCGGCTTCGAAGGCACCGCCTGTGACGGCGACGTCTCCCCGCCAGAGCAGATCCTCCCGCACCTCGTAATACCGGTTCGGCATCCACCGATATTCGTTGATCGGAACCCTCCGAATCGCATCGAACACCGTCAACGTCACCTTGCCACTGAAGGCGACGTCGGGCAGACCAGAGGAACTGACGACGTGACCCGCAATTCTCACACGATCCAGCGCTTTCATCTGGCCCTGCGCCTGTGGGATCGGGACGCCGTTGATTGCGTCAATCGCAACTGACCGAGCCGGAATGCCCAGCCGCATTGAAGGGTCACCGAGCAGATTGAACTTACGCGAATTGCCCAGCAGTCCAACCTGCGTATTCTTCGTTTCGACCATGGCATCCCCAAATCGAACCGGCAGTCCGTCGCCATCTCTCTTGAACATTGCCACATTGAGGGCCCGATTCAATCCGGGATTCAAATCGGATGGACTGGCAGATGTGTACACGAGCCGCACGGTGGTAAACATTGCAATGGCACCACCATTTGGATTCAAAATGAGCAACTCAGCGCCACTGTCCCGGTCGTCAATATCCCACCAGCCGAACGAGCAGGTAGCTGTTACAAAGACCGGAAGGGCATTCTCATTGTCCAGTGCAATAGCATCCGCAGACGTAAACAGGTCTTCCTGCGCAAGCCCGACTGGTCCACCGTGACCAGAGTAATTGAAGACGAGCGTCCCTTCATCCAGTGCGTTCAATATTGCCTGGCGCGCTCCGGGAATCTTCGCCTCCGTGAGAAAGACCCGTTCGTACGAATCCGCATAGATCTTGCGGACATCCACATCGGCCTCGACGTTTGCCTTCACGTATTCGGCAACCGAGTCCATGTTGTACATGTGAAGGTCGCCCTCATCGGTGCTCCCATTGCTGCCGTTGAATGCATCGTCTGCGACATAGGTGTATCGCGATCGCCACGATCCGTACGTTGAGGCATCCTCGTAGCGCTTGATCTTGGCGACCAGTGCAGCGGCTTCCTCCGTCGATTTCACCGGAAAGCGCCCCACGCCAACATCGATTCGTTCCGAGCTGACGACCGAGTACCCGCGATACACCCACTCGCCCTCTTCATCGTCGAGAAGTCCGAAATAGTCGTCGCTCGTGTAGGACGCGTCCGGGTTGTAGGTCTCAACGGTCTCATACGGAGGGACGAAGTTCGGCGTCTGATCAACCCCCGGACGGAGACCCCGGAAATCAAAATGTCCGTCTCCAAAGAGAAGCGCATATCGCGGAAGCGAGGCCTCGTCCGGAGCGCGATCGTACAGGAATTTCAGATAGTCCCTCACCGCCCGCATGTCGGTCAGACCGCCCGAAAATTCGTTATACAGCTTCGACATTTCGATGACCGTGACGTCGAGACCTCCGGATCGGCGATAGTTCGCAAAGTCGTTGGCCTCTGCGAGCAGCTCCGTCGGCGAAAAGATGACAAGGTCAGGGTAGGATGTAATCCCGTGAAGATTCTGGTTTGCAACCGGAACGGCAAGATCGCCCGAGAGCGATTGGGCCGAGGAAGTCTGAAACAGAACCGCTTGCCGCTGTTGCTCGACCGACGCCTGCAACTGCACGCGGTACTCGGATCCAGCGGGCCAGACATCAAGCCTGACGATGTTGCCGGGATCCGTGATGTCAAGTGCCACCGGCATCGTCGCAAATCCGCTAACTGCGTGCTCAATCAGTCCGGTCTCACCTTCGGTGTGAACCGAGAGCATGCCATCAACCGCCTGATTTGACCGCGGATAGAACGCGCGAATGTAGTCGAGAGCCGCGCTTGGCGCGTTCGACTGGTTTACAACGGTCATCTGCAGACTGAACGGACTGCCATCGCGTACCGCGGAGAAATCAAACGCCGTCGCCGCCGCCGTCGGCTGATCCGACCTCGAAGAAATGGCAAAGGCGGCACGCACGGTCGCGAGCGATTGCCCGGACGAGCTGAAGTCGACGCTTGTTATCGGATTCGAGCTGATGGCCACGGAGCCAACCAGCCGCACCGGCCCCGGCAGCTCTCCTGGAAGTGTGAGATTGGAAAAGACATCCAGTCTCCCCCCAACCTGGATCGGATTCGACACCCACGTCAACCCCGAACCATGTTCCTTGCTCCAGTTGAAATCGTCGAAGTCGGCGAAGTACCGACCTGTCGACTGTGTAAAGGTGGCGTCCGCAACCCCGGGGTCTTCGCCTGGAGTCGTCGGCTGACGACTCGCGGTGGAACCGATCTTGACAAACACATAGTTCGACACCGAGAACGGATTGACGTAATGCTCCCATCGCTCCGTCGTGTTGTTCCATTTCCAACCTGACGGCCCCTTCGCAAAAAACACGACGGCATCGTTGGCCGCAAAGCTTCCATCTCCGCCGCCGGTTACGAACACGGGCAGTTCAGCGAGATCATCAACACGCGACTCCGAGTTCGGCGCAGGCAACGGAATCCCGCCATTGGAATAAACTTGAACACGGTTCGGCTCGATACCGTCCGGCTGCAGTCCGAGTTCGATAAGGAGTTGTCTGTCGATTCGATAGACACCGTCCGCATCGACGGGAATCTTGAAGATGGTTCCCGACGAAAGAACGCTCTCCGTGACCCGCGAAGAAAACTGCATGGGAGCGGACAACTTCGAGGTAACTTGTCCACGGTCCGGGACCTCGACGACGATTCGCCGGTATCGCCTCAGCTTTCCCGCCGAAGCATCGTAGTCAACCAGCCGAACTACCAGCGACGCCACCGGTCGCTTCCGATACATTCCGGGTGCAACCAGTTCCGCCGATGGCCTGTCTAGAGCGGTCGGCAGGCTCCCGGCCGCGATCGAAACCTCGTCAAAGTCCTGCTGGCGAATCATGACGCGCTTCGGGGCAAGGTCTGAAAGACCCACGATGTCGGACACCGACAGCACGCCTCCCGACAACACGGTGAGCGCGAGTGAATCGAGGCGAGTAATTCCGAGCGTATCGATCTGAGCCGAAAGACCCATCGGCCACGAAAGATCAAACGTGTAGACCTGAGACGAACCGGTTCGCTCGATCGATGTCGTCACTTGTTGCGCGCGCGTGTCCCCGACTTGCAGGAGAAACGCAACGGTCACCGCGATCCACGCTTGCCTGCGGATCATACGGCTTCCTGTTACCGGAGTCCGATTCGCCGGGATGTTCGTTGCCGGGGTATTATCGTGCGAGGTGGAACCCAAACTCACTGTTGAGATGCGGAGCGTGCGGCCTGTCGCTGCAAACTCGGTTTCTACGAATTACGTTCGCCTTCTTTCGTAGCAGTCTTTCAGACGGATCAGACCTGTTGAGTGACTCGTTCGGGTTGCACTGAAACACGCACGCGCGACCGGGGTTTCCGAAAAAACACGGGCCTTGGTGTCCATCGTTTTGACGAAATCGCTCCACGGACAAAAACGAATCCGACCTTCGTCGCGGGCACTGCCAATTGCCCTGTGTGTCGCTCTATTGTGCGGAAAATGCAGACTCAATCTCGGAAACTCGCTCGCGAATTGACTGCAATCTACCGACTATCTCGGCCAACTTCCCGATGGCTGCCTGGATGTCGTCAAACGACTCCTGCACGGCGGGCTCAAACGCGCCTTCTCCGGACATCGCGTTTATCAGCTCGATGTTTCCGGAAAGAATCGAAAGCGGATTCTGTACGTCGTGGCTGAATCGCGTCAATTCGGAAGCAAGTACTTCCAGATGTGCGCGTGCCGCCGTCAGCTCCGAATGCTGTTCTGATGCGCTCACTCGCCCAGCCTCCCCGCAGGTACAGCGGAAAATCCCCGATCGTCATCCGAAATCGTCGCAAGCTCGGTATGCACATCATGCTCAAAGAACAACGTCCAACCTTCCCTGGCCGCGCGACGAAGAAACCGTTCCTTCTCGACCATCGTGTCCAGCGGCCGGATGTCGTACGCCATCACCCAGGGAATGCCGACGTGGTGCGCTGTCGGAAGAAGATCTGCGACAAATACGAGTGCATCGGAGCCATCGCCCACCTTCACAAGTTGCATCTTCTCGGTATGTCCGTTGACGGTAATGACCTCGATACCCGGAAGGATCTCACCATCACCTTCAACCAGCACGAGCTGATCCGATTCGGCAAGGGGCCGCAGGTTTTCCGCGAGGAAAGACGCCTTCTCTCTCGGGTTCGGATCATTCGCGCTTTCCCAGTGTGCTTTCTGAACGAAGTGGCGGGCGTTCTTGAAAACCAGTTCGAGTCCGTCGGAGCCTCTGGCGGTCGTGCCCCCGGCATGGTCGAAGTGCAAGTGCGTCAGGATTACGTCGGTGATGTCGTCAGGCGTAGCGCCCACGGACGCCAATGACGAGACGAGCGTCTGTTTCGAATGATCAATATTGTAGATCGATGCAAACTTGTCGGCGTATTTGTCGCCCACGCCGTTGTCGACCAGCACCAGTCGATCGGTAGCTTCCAGAAGCAGGCATCGCATCGCCAGAGGAATCCGATTCCGATCATCGGGTGCTATTCGCTTCTCCCATAACGTCCGCGGAACGACACCGAACATCGCGCCCCCATCAAGACCAAACGTGCCCGTTTCGAGGGCGTGCAGCGTGTATTGTCCGATCTGCCTCATCCTTTGCTCCTGTTTCTGATTTAGCTGCTTTCCGGTGGAAAGTCCTGGAAGTGCCCATTTGATTGGACCTTCTTACGGATCTCCTCGACCTGCTCGACATGCGGGATGAACCGTGCCATGTGTTCGATGAGAATCCGAACCCTGTCCGCCTCCGTATCCGTTTCGAGGATCATTTGTTTCTGCGGCAGTTCAAGCCCTGCATTCCGGGCAATCAGATACGACACGCTTCCTTCCTGGTCGTAGAATCCCGGCCTGACAGTCCGACCGGCCAACTCCAGAAGCTTCATGTGCTGAGTGATGAGACGCTGCACCTGGTGGGCGTCTGCTGCGACGTCCGTCACTGGAATGTTCTCTGCGCCACATCGAAGATACGACCCATCATCTGTGACCGATGTGATTCTGAAACGCTCCGTCGCGACGACTTCGATATCAAGCCGGCCATCGTCGTAGCGCCTCACTACGGCGCGAATCGTACACAGGCAGCCGATGCTGGACATCCGGCCATCGTCGTAAAGAACTATTCCGAAAGGAGAATCCCGTTCGAGACAGTCGCGAACAAGGTCTTTGTATCGCTCTTCAAAAATATGGAGGGCGATCGTTTCGCCGGGGTACGCGACGAGGGCGAGCGGGAAAAGTGGCAGTGAATCTGTCGTCATGAAGCTCCTGACCAAACGGGTCGACAATGAATCCGGGAAACGCGTCAACGCCTCAAAATGTTTTGCTAGATACAACCGCTTTATCTTACGGGCGCTCGGCGCAACGAAACGCGGACCGCACAATCCGACATGAAACAATCCGTGGGAACAGCTTCTCGTGTAGCCACGGTCCGACCCGGACGTTGGCACCGCGTTATTCCCGTGCGGTGGACGCTCCTTGCGGCCACGTTTCTTGTTACTTGCGGTTCCGCCGATGGACAGCCGGTTCGCTTTGGCGCAGCGGACGACCCGAGTGAGAAGGTTGACCTTCGACTGTGGTCGGACGACAACACCGTGGACGTTCTCGCCGGGTTTTCGCTGATCGGACCGACCTGGCGATCGGCCACGTCAGTCACGGCAGGCTTTTCCACGCCGAACCTGACGGCTCGGCTCCAGTCCACCTTCCGCACGGGACTCGACGGCTCCTACGGGCCAGACTTCGACGAGTCCTACGACGTACTTCGTCAGATCGATTTCGTACGGTTCAAGCTTCAGTCGAGGAATGCGCTGTATGCCCGTGTCGGTGCGATTCCCCGTGTTCGACTCGGTACCGGTCACCTCGTGAATTTCTTCAATTCGACGGTCGCCTGGGACGAGCGAACAATCGGTGCAGAGTTCTCGTGGCAAGCGCGCGTCGTGGAGTTATCGGCCTTCACGGACAACGTGGTGATTGACGGTGTGAGCGGCGGACGCCTTGCGATACGGCCGCTTCAGTGGTCAGACGACGCACGGGCTCGCACGCTCACGCTGGGCGTCAATTATGTTACAGACGTATCGGGCAGCGCCGATTTCAGAAGGCCGGTTCTTGCCGGGTACAACGTCGACATTTCTTTCGTCGCGGCGTTTGTCGGCGAAGCCGCGCTGCGTCCGTTCGCCTCAGTTGCAGTGATCGACGGTGGCGGCGGCGGGATGGGTATCGGCGCCGATTTCATGAGCGACAACTTTGTGGATGTTGCGCGATTCAACCTGAGGCTCGCGCTCTATTACAACAGCCGGGGCTTCAGGCCTGGCTATGTCGGCTCCTTTTATCAGGTCGAAAATCCGAAGGCTCGAATCCGCAGAAGCGAGGACTTCGAGAACCCGACGCAACTCGTCGGAATTGCGCTTCCTGACTCCGAACCTGGCAACGACCTCGAGACGGAACTCCGCTTCCTCATCTTCGACCGATTTGAGTTGTGGTACAACTTTCGTCGCCACTTTGGACTCCAGTCATTGAGCGAGTACCACCTGCGTCTCTTCTTTCGGACAGACAAACTCCGGGCGCAGTTCGGCCAGGACCGGGCGGGACTGCGAGGGTTTTTCACCCTCTTCAACGATCTCGGCGACCAGACGGCGTTGGTGTTTCAGACCGACTACAATTTTCGAAAGAAACTGTGGCTCGTGGTTCGGTCGCGTTACACCTACCAGCGGCGTGACGCCGAGGACGGAATGGAGCGCTATCTCGTCCAGCGAAGGTTCGAACCCCTCTTCGGGCTGCGGGTACGCTTCTAGCGTCCGCTATTTCACCGCTTTGCTCATCTCGAGCATTCGTTCGATCGGCTTCAGCGCCCTGAGCCTGATCGACTCTTCCATTTCGAGTTCGGGCGCCTCATGTTTGAGACAGAGGTACAACTTTTCAATTGTGTTGAGCCTCATGTGGGGGCACTGATTGCATTGGCAACCGCTTTCCGGAGGGGCCGGAATAAACTCTTTGCCCGGACTGTCCTTTCGCATCTGATGGAGTATCCCCTCCTCCGTCGCCACGATGAATTTCATCTTTTCGCTCTCTCGCGCGAATAGACGGATTTCGCTTGTGCTGCCGATAAAATCAGCGTGACGAAGTACGGCTTCCTCGCACTCGGGATGGGCGAGCACCGGCACCCCGGGATACTCGACCTTCAAAGCAAGTAGTTTCTTCTCCGAGAACGTTTCGTGGACGATGCAGACACCGTCCCAGATCACCATGTCGGGTCGATCGGCAACGCGCGCCAGGTATCGCCCAAGGTTTCGATCAGGTCCGAAGATGATCGGCTGGTCCCTGGGAATCTGACGGATGATATGTTCCGCATTCGACGACGTGACGATGATGTCCGTCAACGCCTTCGTTCCTGCTGAACAATTGATATACGAAATCACCGTATGGCCGGGGTGGCGCTCTATGAACGGCTTGAACAGTTCAGGCGGACAAGCGTCGGCCAGGCTGCAGCCCGCGTTCAGGTCCGGCAACAGCACCTTCTTGTCCGGGTTGACGATCTTCGCCGTCTCCGCCATGAAGTGTACTCCGGCGAATACAATGATGTCCGCATCGGTTTCGGCTGCCTTGCGAGCCAACCCGAGCGAATCGCCAATGAAGTCCGCGAGGTCCTGAATTTCAGGTTCCTGGTAATAGTGGGCCAGGAGGACCGCGTTCTTCTCGCGCTTCAGCCGTTCGATTTCCGCATAAAGGTCGAGGGTCGGATCGACGGGCTCCTTGACGTATCCAACAACGGGATCTACAACGGGGAGTACGTTCATGTGATCAGGAAAATTGCCAGGGTGTCGTCTTTTCGTTCAACTGATGTACCAGTCGGAGCGTTCCTCACGATCTGATCCTGCAGCGCGCGAACGTTCACAAATCGTGCCGCGAACGCTCAGCCCGTCACTCCTGATCCAGCGGGTCTTCCGTCAACCGATGCGAATGAATACGCAGTACCCGGTCTGCCTGGCTTGCGAGGACGGCACTATGCGTGACAACAATGAACGCCCGCCCGGTTTCACGCGACAGTCTGATCATCTCGTCCTGAAGCATATCTGCCGTGTCGGAATCCAGATTGCCGGTCGGCTCATCCGCAAGAATAATGTCCGGGTCGTTCATGAGCGCACGGGCGACCGCGACCCGCTGCTGCTCCCCTCCAGAGAGCATACCGGGTCGGTGGTCCATTCGTCCTCCGAGACCGAGACGCTCGAGCAGATCCGCGGCCTTCCTGCGTGCGACGGCGAGTCGCGTCTGCCCGATCAGCGCCGGCATCGCCACGTTCTCGATGGCTGTAAATTCCGGAAGCAGGTGGTGAAACTGGAAGACAAAGCCTATGGATCGATTTCGAAAGGCTGCGAGTTCCTCGTCGTTTCTCGAAAAGACGTCCTCACCCTTGAAGAGTACGCGGCCTGCATCCGGGCGATCGAGGGTTCCGAGGATATGGAGAAGCGTGCTTTTGCCCGACCCGCTCTCACCAACCACCGCGACGACCTCACCGGCGGCAATCGCAAGATCAACAGAATCCAGAACAACAAGTCTGGCGCCGGCGCCCGTCGGATAGGTCTTGCGAAGTCCTTCGGCGGCAAGAAGCGGCATTTCGGAATCGGCAGCGCTACTGAAGCTGTTCAAGGGACGCTACCGTTCGATGCCGTATTTGTTCATCTTGTTGTAGAGGTGCGATCGCTGGATTCCGATGGCCTCCGCCGTCTTGCTGATGTTCCAGTCGAACTGATCGAGCTTGTTAATGATGAAGACCTTTTCGGCCTCATCTCGAAAGTCGCTGAACTGATCGAACCGGTTTAGCATTCCCTGCATTCCGTTTCCGCCGCTCGCCCGCGGCTCGACAAAGCGGAGGACATCGTCCTCAGTAACGGAATCGCCCGAGAGGATCAGGAGGCGCTCAATCACATTGTGCAGCTCGCGAACGTTCCCGCGCCACTCGAGTGACTCGAGGCGCTGCAGCGCTGCGTCCTCGATCGATTTCGGATCGAGGCCATTGCGTCGGGACAGGCGGTCCGCAAAATGTCGTGCAATGAGCGAAACGTCTTCACGACGATCACGAAGTGGCGGAACGTGAACGAGGATCACGCTCAGCCGGTGATAGAGGTCTTCTCGAAACTCGTTCTCCGAGATCTGGTCGAGCAGGTTCTTGTTGGTCGCAGCCACGACGCGAACATCGACCGGAATGGCCTTATCCCCTCCAACTCGCGTAATCTGGTTTTCCTGGAGCGCGCGGAGCACCTTCGCCTGCGCGGAAAGCGACATATCGCCGATTTCATCGAGGAAAAGAGTCCCCCCGTCGGCCTGTTCGAATTTGCCGATTCGCTGCTTGGTCGCGCCCGTGAACGAACCCTTCTCGTGACCGAAGAGCTCGCTCTCGATGAGTTCGGACGGTATTGCAGCACAGTTCACCTCGACGAGTGGACCATCCTTGCGCCCGGACAGGTGATGAATCCACTTCGCAACGAGCTCCTTTCCCGTACCGGGCTCACCTGTGATAAGAACGCGGGCCTCCGTCGGTGCGACACGCTCGATAGTCGCCTTGATCGCACTGATGGCCTTGCTCTCTCCAAGGATTGGCGTGAGCTGGTTTTCCGACTGTTCGACGATGCGCTGACGCATCCGCCGATTCTGCGTTTCGAGTTGCTTGCGGTCCTGCGCGTTGCGGAGCGTTACAAGGAGTCGGTTCAGATCCGGTGGCTTCTCGACGAAGTCGAATGCGCCGAGCTTGGTCGCTTCGACGGCGGTCTCGATGTTGCCATGCCCCGAAATCATCACGACCGGCAGCTCAGGAATTTCGGCCGCAACAATCGCCAGGACCTCCATCCCGTCGCGCTTCGGCATCTTCACGTCGAGGAGTACGAGGTCGTATTCGTTCGACCGTATCTTCGCCAGGGCCTCGTCACCGTCAACCGCTTCGTCCACGTCAAAATTCTCGTACTCGAGAATCTCCTTCAGTGTGCGACGAATGCTGTCCTCATCGTCAACAACAAGTATTGAGGGGGTGGCCATGATTACCTCTAGCGGGATTCGGCCTTCGCCTCCACGCGTGCAAGCAACATGTCAACGTCACGTGCCTGCTGGCTGGAGGCATAGTCATCCTTGATGCGCTCGAGAAGCGACGTCGCCTTGGAGTAGTTGCCGGCTGCCTCGTAGGCGGAGGCTGCGTCGGCGAGGTATTGAGGGGTCGTCAATTCGCTCTCAAAGACGTCGGCGGCCTTCTCAAAAAGAGCCGCAGCCCTCGCATTCTCGCCTTTCTGCTGAAGAATGGCGGCCTCACCGGCGTAAGCGGACGCTCCGAGGTAATCACTCCCCTTATCGTAGTCGGAGAAGAGTTCCTCCGCCTGATCGTACTCGCCCAATTTGTAATGGGCGTCGGCCGCATAGAAACGGGCCAGGTTGCCGGTCGGCGTGGATCCGTACCGACTGATAACACCGGTCAATCCAGTGCTCCCCGCAACGCCGTCGAGCGCCTCGCGATAGAGCCCCTGCTCATACGCACGCACCGGTTCAGCTATTGCCTCGGCGGCGCGTCCCTCCTGCACCTGCCTCCACTGGCGAAAGCCGATGAAACCTGCGATCAATACGATTACAGCGATCCCGGCGATCGTGAGCACGTTCCGGTTGCCACTCGCGGCGTCAATGATACGCGAGGACGCGGTAACAACTCGGTCCTCCTTGAGCTTGTGGTGCTTGGAAACCCTTCTAGTCGGCTTTAGCGTCGACATATATTTTGATCTACTGAAGAAATGAAACACCGGGCCCTGCGACCGCGGGTTCGAAAACTCCGCGACGCGACCGGCAAGGGATTTCGCGTAACGCCACCGCTCCGACGCGAAGCTACCCACGTCTAACAGCGGCGTACTGCCAAAGGTTCGAAAAATACCGCTTTAGCCGACACCCCGCAATTTTGCTGTTTTCGCTTCGACGTTAACAAACCAAGAAATCACGACGGAGCGCACCATTCGGTCGCCGAAAAGCCCCTTATGAGTCCGCTATTTAGTACTTTTTTGGCGAATGGAGGGCGATCTCGGCATTGCCGAACGCCTCCAAGTAACCGAACAATCCGGCCGGATAGAATGACAGTTCACAACCGGACTGCCGATTCCGGTCCAAATGCATAATAAACAGGTATCAGCATGGCCATTAGACTTGGCATCAACGGGTTCGGGCGAATTGGACGACTTGTGTTCCGCGCAATTCTCGAGCGCAAGTCCACCGATTTTGACATCGTGGCGGTCAACGACCTTACGAGCCCCGATACGCTTGCACATCTATTCAAGTATGACTCTATTCACGGGCGATTTCAGGGCGACGTACACGTGGATGGCGACAACCTGGTAGTTAACGGTGACCGATTCAAGGTTCTGAGTGAACGTGACCCATCCGCCCTGCCGTGGGCAGACCTCGGATGCGACGTCGTCGTGGAATCGACTGGCATCTTCCGCACCCGGGAAAAGGCGGCGATGCATCTCAAAGGCGGCGCGAAGCACGTCGTGATCTCCGCACCAGCGTCCGGTCCCGTCGACGCCACCGTCGTACTCGGAGTTAATGACTCCATTCTCACCGGAAAGGAGGAAGTGATTTCAAACGCGTCTTGCACGACCAACTGTCTCGCGCCGATGGTCAAGGTGCTCGACGACGCCTTCGGACTGAAGCGAGGTATCATGACAACGATCCACGCGTACACGGCCGACCAGAACCTGCAGGACGCACCGCACAAGGATCTGCGGCGCGCAAGGGCAGCCGCCCTGTCCATGATTCCGACGTCGACGGGCGCCGCCTCCGCAGTCGGCAAGGTGCTGCCACACCTCAATGGCAAGCTGGACGGTTTTGCAGTTCGCGTACCAACGCCGGACGGTTCGGTAACTGACTTCACCGCAGAGTTGAATAAGGAAGCCACTGCGGACGAAATCAACGCTGCCATGAAAAAGGCGGCCGACGGTCCGCTGAAAGGTATCCTCGAATACTGTGTAGATCCGATTGTCTCGACTGACATCGTACACAACCCACACTCGTGTATCCTCGACTCGCAGTTGACAATGTCGATGGGCAATCTCGTTAAGGTCGTCGGCTGGTACGACAACGAATGGGGCTATGCCAATCGAACAGTCGACATCGTAAAACGGCTTGTCGAAGCAGGTTCCTAACGTTTCGAATCCAGGGGGAGGTTCTACCTCCCCCTTTTTGCGTCCGCGCCTCTTCTTGCAGCAGGCACCACTACTACCATGAACAAGTTATCACTTCGCGACGTCCCGCTCGACGATCGCATCGCCGTTGTTCGCGTCGACTTTAACGTACCACTGGATGCGTCGTCTGGGACGGCAATGGTCACCGATGACACAAGGATCCGTGCAGCACTTCCAACAATCAACTTCATTCTCGAAAACGGTGGTCATCCGGTATTGCTTTCTCACCTGGGAAGACCCAAAGGCAACCCGGATCCCAAGTATTCTCTCGAACCCGTCGGAAAACAACTCGCCAAACTCACAAACAGGAAGGTGCGCCTCGTGACGGACTTTGACAATCCGTCTACGGTGCGCGACGCGTTTGATTCGGGAGCGGACATCGTGCTGATCGAGAATACCCGCTTTGAAGCCGGAGAGACGAAGAACGACAGCGAGCTGGCAAAGGCGTATGCTGCCCTGGGTGATCTGTACGTCAACGACGCCTTTGGGACGGCCCACCGTGCGCATGCCTCGACTGTTGGTATCGCCGAGTACGTTGACACAGCGGCGATGGGGTTCCTCCTTGAGCGAGAAGTCGATTACCTGTCGCGACTGCTGGATGAGCCGGAGCGTCCTTTTGTCGCGATCATCGGCGGTGCAAAGGTATCGGACAAGATCGGAGTAATTGAGAACCTGCTCCAGCGTGTTGACCGACTGCTGATTGGCGGGGCAATGAGCTACACATTCATCAAATCCCAAGGCGGTTCCATCGGAAAATCGCTTGTGGAAGACGACAGAATTGATGACGCTGCGGACTTGCTCGCGCGTGCCTCAGGTAAGATTGTGTTGCCGGTTGACCACATCGCGGCGACGGCTTTTGACAACGACGCCGAACACGAGGCTGTCGCAGAAATCCCGGACGACCTCATGGGCCTTGACATCGGCCCCAAGACCATGTCCAACTACCGCGAGATCATCATGCGTGCCCGGACGGTGGTCTGGAACGGACCAATGGGCGTCTTTGAGATGCCGTCGTATTCGCGCGGGACGATCGCCGTTGCCCGTGCGCTCGCAGACGCTACGCGAGATGGCGCGTTGACCGTCGTAGGCGGTGGGGATTCCGTCGCAGCAATAAGCCAGGCAGGACTGGACGACGATGTCAGCCACGTCTCAACCGGTGGCGGTGCCATGCTTGAGTTCCTCGAGGGCAAGACGCTCCCGGGCGTAGCGGCACTTTCGGACGCTGTGTCCTCCTGATGTCGGCACTGCTTGAGGCTGATGCGCTCTCGAAGACGTACCGCACCGCGTTCAGAAGACGCGATGTCAAAGCTCTTGACAGCTTTTCACTATCGGTTGATACCGGCGAAATATTCGGCCTTCTTGGGCCAAATGGTGCCGGTAAGACGACGTTCGTCAAGATTGTACTAGGCCTCGTCAAGCCAACTTCAGGCTCTGCGAGCATCGACGGCACGACGGTATCCGATTGGCGGTCGCGCCGGCAGGTCGGCTACCTTCCGGAGAATCACCGATTTCCCGACTACCTGACAGCCCGTCAGATGCTGCGGCACTACGGCAGACTGTCTGCGGGTCAATCGTCGAACCGGGATATCGATCGTCTGCTCGACCGAGTCGGTATGCTTCGATGGGCCGACACTCCCATCCGCAAGTTCTCCAAGGGCATGATGCAGCGCACCGGAATTGCGCACGCGCTCGCCAACAATCCGAAACTGATTTTTCTCGATGAGCCAACTGACGGTGTCGATCCTGTCGGTCGCAGAGAAATCCGCGAACTTCTGACCTCGCTCCGCCATGAGGGTAAGACGATTTTTCTCAACTCCCACATTCTTTCCGAGCTCGAACTTGTTTGTTCGCGCATTGCGATTCTGAACCGGGGTAAGCTGGTAACGGAGGGTCGACTCGACGAGCTACTGCAGAAACAGACGGTCTATGCCGTCACCTCAACTCGTATCCCGGAACAGTTGCTGGACCGCCTGTCCGATGTTCAACCAGCGCCTGTCCGAGCGTCGGGACGAGGCGAGCGCCCCGACAGCGAGCTGAGTCACTATGAAATACACGTTTCCTCGCGTGCACATCTGAACGTCGTCCTCGATCAGCTTCGACGCGAGCATGTCGAGATCGAATCGATTATTCGTAACACGGACTCTCTGGAAGAGTTGTTCGTACGAGCGGTCGATAGCGATGGATCGTCACAGGAAGGTATAGCCCGATGAGCGCCGCGTTCGAGATGATGAAGCTCACGTTCCTGGAGCTCTGGTCGCGATGGGTAACTGTTGGCCTTTTCGTCGCGTCCTCTCTTGTATGGATCCTGCTGTCGTTTACGCTGAATCTCGACATCGTTGAGGGCTCCCTGACTGGCGTCAGAATCCTCGGGCAAGATGCAGGAGTTCCTCGGGAACGCGTGGAGACGGCATCCGGCGAGGCTGTCCAGCAATTCGTGACGCTGAACATGTTCGTCTCTCAGATTCAATCGTTCGTTGCGGGTGTTGCCTACTGGGCGGCGGCCTTCCTCGGTCTGTTTGCAGCGGCCCCACTCCTGCCCGGGATGCTGAGTCGCGGGCAATCGGATCTTCTGTTCAGCAAGCCAGTGCCGCGCCTCGCCCTTCTCGGCGGCCATTTGCTCGGTGTGTTCCTGGTCGTGCTGACGCTGGCGACCTACCTGTACGGAATGATTTGGCTCGTCATGATCCTCAAGACCGATCTCGTGGCTGGGCGAATGTACGGCTCCATCCTCGTCGTGGTCGTAATGTTCATGGCTATGTACTCGGTGGTAGCCCTTCTTTCGGTGACGACGGAAAGCAGCGCACTGTCACTGATTGTCACGTACGGACTGATCATCGCGTCCGTGTCGTTTCTGTTCAGGGACACGCTCGAGCTTCAAATTAATCGCCCTTGGAGAGGTGTTTATGTAGGCCTCTATCACGTGTTGCCCAATTTTGCCGAGACGACAAAGATCGCGGCGGGCTTCGCGGGTGAGGACCCGATCGGCTCCTGGTATCCGCTCATCTCAACCTGCCTGTTTGCACTCGTCATGTATGTCGCCGCCGCCTGGAGACTGTCCGTAAGGGATCTCTAGACGTCCGTATGCAACCGTATCGCCATTCCGGCGTAATTCGCCTGAATAGAGCGAGTTGCTCTGAACACCTAGACTCGGCAGCACGAATGCTTCGTTCCCTCCTACCGCTGTTATCGATCGCGTTGATCGCGGGCGCCTGCGAATCGTCTGGCTTTTCCGACGAACCGCTAACCGTCGAAACACGATCCGCACTGGAAATCCTTCCTCCGGACGCACAGGTCGTTGCCTCCGTCAATCTCCGTCAGATCGCGGACAATCCCGAGCTATCGCTAGAGTCAATGCTGAACTCCCTCGGTGAGATGCACGAAGAGGCTCGTGCGAGGGTGAGCGAGTTTGTGGCGACTACCGGCTTCGACCCTGCTAAGGATCTGCGAAGCGTGTACGTATCCTCATCTCTCGAACTTAATCCAGTCGTTCTCGCCTACGGGGCATATGACGTCGAGCGACTTTCTGAGTTTATCGACTCCCGGCAATCGTCAATAATCAGCAAGTATTTCTACCGCGATGTGCCGGTGTACGAAATGGCCGTGGAAAACAACGATTCGATGCTTCTTGCACTCGCAGGCGAATCGATGATGATCGCGTCACCCAACAAGACGGAGCTTCACGCTGTCCTGGACCGCGCACTTGACACGGAAAACCGTGAAATACCTCAGCGTCTGTCGACACTCGCGGGGCAGGTGGCAGGGAGTGATTCATGGATCGTGATTACTGAATTGCCGGTACCGGCTGACACATCCGAGAAGCCCGACCTGACGGCAATCGCGTCGTCGATACTGTCGGCTAGTGCCGGCATGAACGCCGCGGCCGATAAGCTGGAGATGACAAGCTGGCTGACGCCGCAACAAGATCTCTCAGCCGAAGATCTCGAGGACCTTGTTCGGGGCGGAATCGCTGCACTGAAGATCGAAGCGAAAGACAACCCGACAGCGTTTGACATACTGGATCGCATCGAAACTCGGACGACAAGCGGCGCCGTTCAGATCCGCGCCGAACTTACGACCGAGCAGCTCCGTGCGTTCAGGAAGGACCGGATCTGATTCCGGCGAAATTCGCCCGCCGAATTCAGCCCCCTGTGATCCTACAGGCGGTCTCCAGGCCGGCCGATAATAGGTTCCGATTGCGGACTCGCGACGAGTCCGTGTATCTTGACCACTCACGGCTCTACCGGTCACCATCATGGTTATCTCGTCCGTCGAGGAGATCTCCTTCGACCTTCACTCACTTGCCCCCCTTCCGAGACCCCAGCGGGTCTTGATGACGACTCCCGATTATTTCGCCGTGGAGTACGTGATCAATCCTCACATGAAGGGAAATATCGGGACGGTAGATCAGCCTGCGGCGTTTGACCAATGGGACCGCCTTGCCGATGCCTACCGGACACTCGGTCTTGAAGTGCACACAATACGCGGTGCGGAAGGGTTGCTCGACATGGTATTCTGCGCCAACCAGACGTTGCCGTTCATCACCCCTGACCTATCGCGCCGCGGCGTTGTCTTGAGCCGCATGCATGCCCCCCAGCGAATGGACGAGGTGACATGGTACGAGCAGTTCTTCTCGTCAATCGGATACGACGCGGTTTCTCTGCCCGAAGCAATTGACGACTTTGAGGGAATGGGCGATGCAATCTGGCATCCAGGTCGCTACATGTTATGGGGCGGACACGGGTTTCGGACGGAACCATCGGCCTATCAGTTTATCTCTGAGGTCCTCGACGTACCGGTTGTCCTACTGTCACTCGACGACCCGGAATTCTACCATCTGGATACCTGCCTTTGCGTCCTGAATGAATCGGATGCGATGATTTATCCCGGCGCATTCAGCTCCAGCGGACGACGATTGTTGAATCATTTCTTTGACCGCCTGATCGAGGTCCCGGAAGCCGAGGCACGAAACCTGTTTGCCGCCAATGCACATTGCCCGGACGGAAAACACGTCATCATTCAGAAAGGTTGTTCGAACGCGATTGAAGCACTTCGCGCGTTCGACTATGTGCCCGTCGAAGTCGAAACATCAGAATACCTGAAGTCTGGCGGCTCCGTATACTGCATGAAGCAGATGTTCTGGTAAGACTTCCCTATCGTGCACTGTCGGCAGCAATGCTTATCTCAGTCGTCGTTCCAACACTCAACGAAGCCGATGTTCTGGAGTCGACGCTTCGGTGTCTGCGAAAGCAGCCGGGTCCTCTTGAAATCATCGTTGCAGACGGCGGCTCGAGCGACGGTACGCTGGATCTCGTCGGTCGCGATTGCTCGGTCGTGCACGCGGAACCGGGAAGGGCGTCTCAAATGAATGCAGGAGCACAGACTGCAGGCGGTGAGGTGCTACTGTTCCTGCATTCAGATACGCTCTTGCCGGAATGTGCACTGGAGACCGTCAGGCGAGTTGTTCAAAATGGAACCGACGCAGGAATCTTCAGGCTCGCCTTTGACGACAAATCTGTCCTACTCAGCCTCTCCGCTGCAGCTACGCGGCTTCCACTGTTCAGCATCTGCTTTGGAGACCGCGCACTTTTCGTTCGTCGCTCGACTTTCATGGCGCTCGGCGGATTTTCACACACTCCGATCTTCGAAGATATTGAACTCGCGAAACGTCTCGGACGTCAGGCGACGTTCAGATTCATATCAGAGTCGGTGACTACGAGCGCGCGTCGCTATCGCGCAGTCGGACACTGGCGACAGCAGTGGCACAACGCGTCGCTGTGGCTTCGCTACATGCTCGGAGCAAATCCGGAGCACCTCGCTCGTGAATATTCCTACCGTCGTGAATCCAGCCGGTAGCGGGCGCCGACAAACACATTCCGGGTCGCCGCCGGAAAGAACTGCGCCTCGCCAAAACCGGCATTTCCGAACTCCAGAACCTTTGCATTCAGCACGTTATTGAGATCGAGTGAAACCTCCAGTCCGTCCAACGCACCACCAGCACTGAAACGCAGCGAGGCAGCGGCAAGGAAGTGGGAGGGAACGATGTTGGATTTGTCTGTCGCCGGGC
>JAGQWL010000473.1 GCA_020437385.1 Bacteroidota bacterium | reverse complement strand
GATGCCACTTCTGAACCGGAATCGTCGACCGTCACTACAAACGACTCCGACGCAACGTCAATCCCTGCAATGAAGCGATGGTCCATTCTGGTCACCTCCGTCATTGAATTACCGTGGAACTGAACAAGTGTGACCGAGCTTCCACTATTACGATCTTCCATGAGACCAGTCGTCTATCTAGCTTCTGTCACAGGAACGAGCCGGGTCTTCTTCCTACTATAGCTTTGCGCTTGAAAGTAGGTTAGACTTAATCGGCTCGCTGTTCAGTCACCACAGTCTGACAAGACAAGGTGACCAGATACAAACCTAATAGAAAGTAGGATTGGGTCGCGGTCGGTCGCTTCGCGACGCGAGCCGCGTCATGACTTCATTGCGGTCTTCTTGCCGCGGCATTCGGCAGACTCGCGGTTGGTCGGCGCGCGTCCGTATCCGGAATCTCCCTCCTGCCGTGAGCCGATCCGGGCCCATTTCTCGGATACAACAGTGAGTGAACACCCTACTTCCGGAGTGAACTCCGTACCCCCAATCCTATGCCCAGGTTTTACCTCCTCGTCGCCGGTTTCTCCATCCTCCTGGCGGCCATCGGACCTGAGCGCTCTGCCCAGGCCCAGATCCGCGACTCTGTCGAAATTGCCATTGAGGCACACGACTATCGCTACATGAGTGGGCCCTACTCGAACTGCGGAACCTGGCTCAAGGGCCTGTTTCCCGATGCGGGCTCCGGCGGCCCCTACACCTTTGTCACCACGAATCCGGCCGATGGCCCGTGGATCAATAGCGCCGCGTTGACAGTGAGCAACGCGGACATCGGGTTTGTCATACCAGCCGGCTACAAGGGTCTTGCAATCGGAGGATCGGGCCAACAAGGCAGCACCTACGACGGATGCGACTACTACTCAACCGTCTACTCAACGGTGGCCGCGGGCTTCGGCACGTGGTACGCGAGATGGGAACTGGAAGAAGGAGAGCCGGTGGCGCTCTTCACGGCAGAGCTTGGCGAAGGCAGAAGCGTGACCTTCGACGGAAGCTTTGCCAGCGACCAATCCCACGAGTTCCTTTCGACAGGCAAGGTCCCCGTCCGCGATTACCTGTGGGATCTCGGCAACGGTCAAACGCAGACTTCCGCGGCATTCACATACGTCTATCCGGAACCCGGCAGCTACCTCGTCAAGCTCACCGTTACCGATGACGACGACCAGACGGACGACTTTGAAACCCTGGTCGAAGTGCCGGCAAGCATCATCGAGTACTCGATGGCTGTGTCCCGCGAGACCGTCTCGCCCGGCGAGGACTTTCAGGTTGAGATCACCGCAAGGAACGTCGGCAGCGAACCAATCGCGTCGGTGACGATCCCGCAAGACGTTGCCTTCCGTCCTACATATCCCGAGTCTGACTATTCGAAGTCCGTAAACGCGACGCGCCAGGCCCTCGGAGACGTGGCGCCGCTCGTCTTCAGCAACCTCGGCCCCGGCGAAGAACAAACGACAACGCAGACCTACAAGGTCGTGACAAGTGCGCGTGCGACGGTCGAGAGCAAGACCGTCGCGGTTGATGTCGACTGGGAGGGCGTGGTCTTCGGCGTCAGCGGGTCCGATGCAGGCGGCAACCCGGTGACGGTCCGCAACGGATGCATCGACGGATCGTGCAGCGACAAGATTCGAGTCACGCCGGCAACCTTGAACGTCGAAGTCACGCTTCTTGGGGCGGATGGAGAAGTCTCGGAAATCGGTTCGGGGCGACGGCGACGGAAGCGCGGCAATGCGGGATGGATTACCGACCATCGGTTTCTCAGTATCGAGGATCTGCGTGCGCGCTGTATTGCCGGTTGCGTGAACGTCGTCGTATCCGTCACCGATCCGGACGGGATGGCGGTTGAGGGCGCGCAGGTGAAGCTGTCCGCGACGGACGTAGCCGGTGCCGCGGTCGTGACCCCCGATCAGGGTGGCGGCTTCTTCTGCACCGAGGACGCCGTAGACCAGTGCGCAAAGGACTTCGATCCTCAGTCGACGGATTCCGAGGGCATTGTCCGCGTTGTCTATTGGTTCCCCGGAGTCATCGAGAATGCGGCAACGACGATCAAGGCGGAGGTGTCGAAAGCAGACTACGAAACCGCGAACGACGAAAAACCGCTCGGAATACTTCCCACGAAGGTTGAGTTCGGAACGCCGTCCGTCGGCCTGAGCCCGGATGATAGCGGCGCGCTACTTCTGTCGGAACGAATCAAGCAAGGCACGAACGCAACGCTGATCCTGGGCGAGGGCTGCAAGGCGATTTTGAAGTACATGCTGTCCGAACCCAAGGCAAACATCGATGTCGCATTTATCGACGGGGTCTCGTTTGCCGCCACCTTCGTTTGCGACCAGGTATTCGCCAAGATCGAGGATTCAAAGAACCTGAAACTGCCGGACTGGCTGGTTCTTTTTGACACTTCCAAAAAGTTCGCGGAGCTGGCGCAGATCAACTGGTTCCTCAAGTCCTTCGGCATGCCCGGAAACGGCCTTGCCCAGCTCAGCGTTGCTTCGCCCCAGCCACCATTCCTTGATGTCGAAAGCGATTTTACCGGCGCCGCAACGACGTCCGTATCGAAGCTTGTGGAGAATCAACTCAGCCTCGCGAGCTTCAATGGCAGCGTGAACCTCGAGGTACATGAGGTCTCGTACAAGAAACGCGTCGGCGTCACCAGCACCGAAGTGCCGGCGCTCTATTTCCGATTCTGGACAGACGGTGGCGCGGGTCAGCCGGTCGAACACAAGGCGTTGATTCAGGCGGGTTATTCGCCGGAGCTCTTTCTCACAGAGAAGGGCGTTCGTGTCGCGAACATCAGCGTTGATGCCCTTGCGAGCGACGCCTCACTTTCGCTTTCGGATGCGTCGGCACAACAAGCCAAAACGGATGGCGGAACCGCAGTCCCGATTGATTCCGTTTTCTATGCCGGGAATGTCCTCGTCATCGATGCGGGCACCGAGGTTGAGGAAACGGTTCAGGTTCAATCCGTAGATCCGACCAGCGTCCAGCTGACGACCGAGCTCCGGTTTGCACACGAGGTCGGTGCCGCTGTTGCGAAGATCGATTCGCTTGCCGCCGCGCCTCCGCCCGCGCCGCACGGTCTGAGATTTACCTCCGGAATGCCCGGTACGAGTACCGCGCCGCTTCTGGAGTGGTGGTCGCGCGCGCCCGCGACATCCTACGATGTTGAACTTGCATCCGATTCCGCATTCGCGACGCTGATCCTCGATCAGCCGGCGATCGCGGCGGATTCCATTCAGGTGTCCGGTCTGGACGACGTCACCCGGTACTATTGGCGGATCAGGGCTGCAAACAATCTGGGGACCGGGGCCTGGTCCGGCACCTATTCGTTCCGGACCGGCGCGCCGCTTTACGACGACGTATCACAGGCCGCCCTCGTGTCCCTTCCGGATTCCGGAATCGTCGCGGCTTGGGTTGTCGCCGCTACAAGCGAAACGCTGGAAGCACAGCCATCGTGCGGCGTGGGCGACAATTCGATCTGGACGCGCTTCGTCGCTCCGTCATCCGGGTCGATTGCGGTCCACACGGTTGGCTCGACCTTCAACACGTTGCTGAGTGTCTGGACGGGCGGACAGCATCCGATGACGGAGGTCGCGTGCAACGACGACTGGGATACGCCCGACGGCAAACACTTCGTTCAATCCGCCGTCGAATTCGATGCCACCGCCGGCCAGACGTACTACGTGCGGATCGCCGGACGCGACGGCGAAGAGGGAATCGCACAGGTCACACTGTCGGAGACGCTGCCGGTATCAACTGACGACTCGGACCGACCGATACCCGATCAGTTTGTCGTGGAGGCGTATCCGAATCCGCTGCACGGCGACGGCACGATTGCCTTGCACCAGCTTGTTCAGCAACACGTGCTGATCGAGGTCTTCGACCTGCTCGGCCGGCGCCGCCTCATCGTGACGGATGAAGCGCTCGCGCCCGGATACCATGCCGTGCCTTTCGACGCCTCGGCGTTGACGGCCGGCACCTACCTCGTCCGGGCAGTCAGCGGCGACCGCGTTGCGACGACGGCGGTTACGGTGCTGTGGTGAGCAGCGGATGCCATTCGGCAATCCATTTCTCATTTGACGACCCGGGCGGATTCGAGGGCAGCATCCAGTTCGGCTGTCAGGTGCCTCGGAAAGACCGCCTCCATGTTTTTCTTCGGATCAGGTTTCAGTTGCGGACAAATGCCCCAATTCAGGCCGCAATCGCATTGTCACGCACATCGCTGGTGTGCAGATTGTATAATCCGAATGGTGTGAATTGTATAATAGCGAGCGTGTGAACTGTGCAATAGCGAGAGCGGGAAATGCATAGTAGCGATCCGGAGGCGCAAAGCGTCCAAATCGAAAATCGACCAAGAGAATTTTAACCAGTTAGTGGTGGAATATCAACCACTGAGTGGTTAATTTTCATCATGAAACATCGAAATATCGCTCCTGAGGTCATTTCCGCCCTCCAGGACACGCCGGTTGTTTTGATCAACGGTGCCCGTCAAACGGGCAAGACGACCCTCGTGAAATCGTTGGCGGCGGCGCTCACTGATGATCCTGGCGTGACGGGCTACGTCACGCTCGACGACGCCAGCCAGCTTGCCGCGGCCGAGGCCGACCCCGAGGGTTTCATTGCGTTCCTGAGTGCCACACAATCGTCGGCTCCTGTAATCATCGACGAGGTGCAGCGACTGCCGACACTCCTGCGCGCAATCAAGAAGTCCGTCGATGAAGACCGACGACCGGGCAGGTTCCTGCTCACAGGCTCCGCGAACGTTCTCATGCTTCCAAACGTGTCCGAGTCGCTCGCGGGACGCATGCAGATTGTTACGCTTTGGCCCTTCTCGCAAGGAGAAATTGACGGAAAGACCGAGTCGTTCGTCGATGACATCTTCAGTGCGGACGTTGACATACTGCGCGGCCAGCGCCCAAACGATCCATCGGACGACATCGAGCAACGTGTCATCCGTGGCGGGTATCCGGAAGTTGAAAGCAGAAAGGATCACACGCGCCGGCGTGCGTGGTTTGAGTCCTACCTGACCACGATCCTTCAGCGCGATGTCCGGGATATCGCCGACATCGAGGGCCTCACGCAGCTGCCGCGACTACTGTCTCTCATCGCGACGCGCCTCATGACGGTTTCGAACTACTCCGAATTATCCCGGTCGATCGGCCTACCCAATACGACTCTGAAGCGGTACCTGACGTTGCTGGAGGCAACCTTCCTGCTCCAGCTACTTCAGCCGTGGCACATAAATGCCGGGAAGCGCCTGGTCAAGTCGCCAAAGATCCTGCTTACCGACACCGGACTCGCGGCGTACCTGACCGGCTACAATCCGAATGAAGGACCAAGAACAAGGAACACTGCGTTCGGACCTCTGCTTGAGAACTTCGTGGCCATGGAACTTCGCAAACAAATCACCTGGAGCAATCTCAAGCCTTCGCTCTATTTCTTTCGAACGCACTCCGGCAGTGAAGTCGACCTCGTTATCGAGAGTCCGAGTGGCGACATTGTCACCGTCGAGGTTAAGTCCGCCGCCAGTGTCTCCGCAAGTGACTTCCGCGGCGCGAAGTTGATCCGCGAAATGGTGCCTGACCAATTTCGGCGGGGCATCGTCCTCTATCGCGGGACGGATGTAGTGCGTTTCGCCGACGACTTGTTTGGCGTCCCGGTTCGCAGAGTCTACTCGCTGCGCTCGCGAATGAAGGAATGAATGAATGAGAGAATGAAGGACGGAATGGGCGAATAGGTGAATGGGTGAATAGGTGAATGGCGGACGTTGCCTTGTTGTCGAGGCCTGGCTGAAAGCGGCGCGCCGGCGATTTGATGCCTACGCTTCTGTATGCCGGGCAGTCAGGTCGACGTAGGAAACCGGCGTCTTGTCCATCTGTTACAGGTTATGCCTCTGTGCTCTGAAGTGTCTCAATACTGGCCCTTACGAACTCAGAGGTATTTCTTGACTAAACAAGCGACCGCCGCATTAGAAACAGCACCGATGGCTCCATCACTTGATCAAGTGGCCAAAGACGCGCGCGTACTTAGTCGCGACGAAAAGGCGATTCTCGCCAGACTGCTGCTTGAGGATCTAGACCAAGACATCCATGTTGCGCCGCCGTCAGATGTCGACGATGCGTGGCTCAAAGAGGCGCGCCGGCGATTTGACGCATATCGTTCCGGTGAACTGCCGGCCATTCCAGCGGATCAGGCACTCAAGGCGGCGCGACTCGCACTCCGCTGATGGCTGTGCGGTTTCTGAGAGCCGCGACCGAAGACCTTGTCGCGGCTGCCCAATTCTACGAGAACGAATCGATCGGATTGGGTAGTTCGTTCCTCGATGCCATCGAGCGGTCACTGAGCTGGATTGAGGAAAACCCCGAGATTGGAATGACAATCGACGTAGATCTTCGTCGCTTCAACTTGGTCTCATTTCCGTTCGCGATTGTGTATTCAGTGGAAGTAGATACGATTGTGGTCGTAGCAATTTCACACCACCGACGGTTGCCCGACTGGTGGAAGTCTCGTCCACGCTAGAGAGTTCGGCCGTCGAGGTTGGTGGCGGCGATCATATGAGATCCCGAGGTTATGGGTCTGCTTCGCTGAAGTGCGTCCGGCTCGGGATGACGGAGGCAATCCCGAGGTCATTGGTTTGCATCGTCGAAACGCGTCCGGCTCGGGATGACGGAGGCAATTCCGAGGTTACTGGTCTGCTTCGTCGAAGCGCGTCCGACTCCCACTCGGAACCTGGTGGGCCGCCGTCCCCCGTGAGCGCTGGCCCGAGCACGACAGCGCGCGGGCCTACATCGCGCAGCACTGGGAGGAGCCCTGGGGCGACCGGCGGCAGG
>JAGQWL010000472.1 GCA_020437385.1 Bacteroidota bacterium | reverse complement strand
TCGACGCACAGGTCAAGGGGCTGTCGCAACTCGAACAATCGAAGTTGCACTCGCGGCTGCGAGCCACGGCGTGTCCGTGGTGCGGCTCGACCGAAGCCAGTCTGAACATGCTGCAGATTGCGTATGCGAGTAGCTTCGTTTTTCTGACCAACTACAAATCCGAGTTGGTACTTGCATGTCCGGACTGTCTGCAGAAGATGGCCAAAGAAAATGCGGTGTCGACTGCAATCTTCGGATGGTGGGGCATCCCGTGGGGACCGATACGTACCATTCAGGCTATCCGCAAGAACGCGAAAGTGCGATCGTACGATTGGGATCGCAATGCGCCAAGTGAGGAGCTCGAGGCCTTCCTCGTGCAGAAGCCGGGCGTTGCAATTTCGATTGTCGAGACTTCCGCCGCGGATGTGTGACCAGGATCACTGCTTCGTTTCCGCAGAGTGCTCCGAGGAAAAGCAATGTCAGACGAATCATTACAAGTGATCTTCACCGTCGCCCTCTATGCGATTCTGCTGCTCCCTCTGGCATTCGCCGGGCTGCAGATGTGGGGCGTGGCGTGGACCTACCGCGTCGGATTTCGGCTTGCGACAACGTGGTCCGACCATCCGCTAGACGCCTACCGGGCGCGGACGGAACTGGGTCTGACAGTTTTCGAAAGTGATGATGCGATCCTTATCGGAGCACGGCGGCGTCAACCGCCGAACTTGAAAACGCTCTGGGCCGGCCGCTGGCCGGACAGAATTGTCGGCCGGGCGGATCGTGTCGGCGCGAGGCATCGGTTGACCTGGCGAAGCAGTGCCGGGTCGACGCTCGCCTGGCTGCTGTTGTTTGTGGTCGTTGCATCGGTCGCCCTTCTGGTGGCCGGCAGTCGGAACGACACCGAACCAACTGGATCAAGACTCCTCTTTATTGCGGCGACCGGACTGTGGGGAGTGTGGCTCGTATTTCTCGTGAGGAGGGCAAGGCGAAAGGCCCTGGAGCTGGCGGGTCTCCTGGGGTTTTCAGTGAACCCGTCGACACGATGACGCCTGTAACCCTGTAATGCGACTAACGATGCAAATCACAAAACCCTTCCGCAGTGTCGCCGGACTCCGGAAAGTCCAGGTTGCGGCCGTAGCCTTATCCGCTGCCCTCCTACTCGGTTGCGCAAAATCGGACGCCCCGCCTTCAACCGGCGTCCTCCCGGCACCGACGGACGCGACACGGCTCACAAGCGACCTCACCCTAGGTGACGGTGACATCTTCTTCGCGCGCGTCGGTGGGATAACCGTCGACGAAAACGGACGCATCTATGTGAGCGATGCCGGACAGGAAAGTGCGATCCACATCTTCGAAGCGTCCGGAGAATACGTCGGCGAGCTGGGCGCGCAGGGCGAAGGACCCGGCGAGTATCGCTGGCCCGGCGACATCTTCGTCGATCCAGACTCGATCACAGTGTTCGACTCGTACTACAACAGCCGGCTTGTATACGACCGCGACCGGACGCCGCGGCGAAAGCTTGAGCGGTTCACCGCGCCGAAGGAACGGCACTCGCTGCGTACAATCGGCCGCACCCGCGACGGCAGCGGATACTGGATCACGCAGAACCAGGGCGTCTCGACGGGAATGACTGAAGCGGATATCACGGATCAGTCGATCCACGTCATCACGAACGACGGCGTCGTCGGTCCGCAGCTTGCGACCGCGCCAGAGTATGAAATGCTCCTCGCGTCAACGGCGAACAGCATCACAATGCGGACGGCACCATTCGGACGGCAGACGTATTTCGTTGTGGTCGGCGACACGCTGTACAAGGCGTGGTCGGCGGATGTCCGCCTCGAGGGCTTCACGGTGCAAGGCGATTCGCTGGAGCCGATCGAGATTGCCTACGATCCAATTCCCGTGACGGACGCCGATCGGGACGAGGCGATTGAGGATGCGTCCGATCAGTTCAGGTCGAAGCTCGTCTTTCCGGAGAACCGGCCCGCCATCATGGGCGTGACGAGCGACGACGAAGGCAACATCTGGATCAAGGTGCGCCTC
>JAGQWL010000471.1 GCA_020437385.1 Bacteroidota bacterium | reverse complement strand
TCGACCAGAAAGAGGCAGGCAAGCGGCTGCTCCTCATAACGAACTCCGAATGGTCGTTCGCCTCGTCAATGCTTTCGTACACTATCGACCCCTTTCTACCGAACGGTACGACCTGGCGAGAGCTTTTCGACATCGTGATCGTTGGGGCGCGCAAACCAACGTTCTTCTCGTCGGGCACTCCCGCCTTCGAGGTAGTCTCCGAAGACGGGCTTCTTCGAGAGCACGTCGGAAAGCTGGAAACGGGCCGGGCGTACGTCGGAGCAAATGCAGCACTTGTCGAAGAGAGCCTCAACATCTCCGGCGAGGAAATCCTGTACGTAGGCGATCACCTGTTTGCAGATGTAAATGTTTCCAAGAGCGTTCTCCGGTGGCGAACCGCACTCGTAATCCGAGAACTTGAGGATGAAATCGCGGCCGTCAAAGAGTTCATGCCTCAGCAGGAAGTACTTTCGGAGCGGATGATTCGCAAGAAAGACATGGAGGCGGACTATTCGGCGATTCGCCTGCGGCTGCAGCGCATACGAAACGGACACGAGACGGTCGACCCGAATGAACGGAAAGAGCTCTCCCGAAAGCTGGACAAGCTGAGAGATCGGCTGGTGGCGCTCGACGCGGAGATTGGCCCGCTCGCCCAACGGTCGGGTGAGCTCCTCAATCCAAACTGGGGTCTCCTGATGCGGACGGGCAAGGACAAGAGCCACTACGCACGACAGGTCGAGCGCTACGCGGACGTTTACATGACGCGAGTTTCGGATTTCCTCGAGGCAACTCCATTCGTCTACCTCCGGTCCCACCGCGGAAGCCTTCCACATGATTCGTTGGACTCAGAGCGCGAAGTTCTGTCAACGATGGACTAGAAATGACTAACGAGATGCGGGGACTAACCGACCACGATCGGATCCGCTACAGCAGGCACCTTCGATTGCCCGGTTTCTCCGACAATGAACAGGCGAATCTGAAGGAGGCCAGCGTTCTCGTCGTTGGCGCCGGGGGACTCGGATCGCCCGCTTTGCTCTACCTCACGGCCGCAGGAATTGGAAGGATTGGGATCGTCGACGATGATCGCGTCGACCTTTCCAATCTCCAGCGCCAGATCGTGCACAGTGAAGAATCGATCGGACGTCCCAAAATCGATAGCGCAGCCGAACAAGTCCGTCGGTTGAATGGCGCATGCCAGGTTATCACGCATCCGTATCGGCTAACCTCCGAGAACGCCATCCGAACGCTTTCCGACTACGACCTCGTGGTCGACGGTTCCGACAACCTGCCGACTCGTTACCTGGTTAACGATGCGTGCGTTCTTACCCGCCGACCACTGATTTACGGATCGGTCTTCCAGTACGAAGGGCAGGTAGCGGTGTTTGGCGCGCCAGATGGTCCCTGCTATCGATGTCTGTTTCCGTCGCCGCCACCGCCGGAGCTGGTTCCGTCCTGTCAGGACGCGGGCGTACTCGGAATCGTGCCCGGTATCGTCGGATGTTATCAGACGCTCGAAGCAATCAAGATGCTCACCGGTGTCGGCGATACGCTCGTCGGCAAACTCCTGCTTCTCGATTTCCGGGCAAACAGGCATCAGGTGCTTGAAGTGGCAAAAGACCGCCATTGTCCCGTATGTGGGGAGGACGCGACAATTGACCGCCTCATCGACTACGATGCGTTCTGCGGAATTGAGCGTGCTCCTTCGATATCTTGCGGAGAAGTCCGATCGATGCTCCTGTCGGCGAGCGCCGACCTGCTCCTGGTGGATGTGCGGAATGAGAACGAGCGTTCGGCGGGAAACATCGGAGGACACCACTTCCCGATGGTCGATCTGGAAGCCAATCTCGAAAATATCAGACAACTCGCGGGCACCAAAGAAATTGTCACCTATTGCCGCAGCGGCGTGCGCTCGGCCGCTGCAACAAATCTGCTGCTCGCTAACGGATTCGACACGGTCCGCTCGATGCGTGGCGGATTGGTCGAATGGCAGCAATCAATCGATTCCAATCTTCACGTCGCCTAGTCAGAGCACAAGAACGCTCTTCACGCGAGCAGCACGGATGTCCATATCCACCTGGACCGGCTCTCGGAACGGTACCGCCTCTGACGCCGGTATATCCTTGACAAGAATCAGCATGCTTGATACGCCGACGTTGTGCTCGTCAAAAAGTGTCAGCTGCACCTGAGCGTTACCGACATACACGTCCGATTTATTGACCAACTTCCCAGACACAATCCTGGCACCTCCCGGGAATTCCTGATATCTGAGACCTTCAACCGAAAGCTGCGGTGACTCACGCTTCGTGCAACCGACCACAAGGGTTGGAACAAGAAGCAACAGAAGCAAATGGAGATACGGTCGTGTCATTTATCGAGTAGGCCTGCCAGACGAACTGAAGACCTAGTTGAGAGCATCCAGGTTGAAGCGAAGCCTGACCGAGCGCTCCAGTCCGGCAGGCAGGATCGTTTCGGACTCGATGCCATCGAATGCAAAAACGGTAATCAATAGATCCTTAACGGCGGTATCGAGATCCGGTTCAGCAACACCTGCCGAAGAAAGTGTGGATTTCAGGGCAGAAATCAGATCCTCTCCTGACTCGACGCGACTATCACCCACGAACCGAGCCAACGCAATCGCCATGACGCTCGTTACGAGCTTCTCGTCCACTCCAGAGGTCAGCATCGCCTCCTTGTAGTGCTCGACGACATCCTCAGCACTCATCGCCTCCCACTTCCGAACGGCCGCATACAATTCGAGGATGGGAACGGGGCGATTTATGTCAGGGGAAGGGGTTCCGCCCGAAAGAAGCTCTGCATATTCGGCCAGTTCAGCGAGCGAAGACGTGCCGCTGCCCAGACGAACTGTGAGTCCGCGAACCATCTCCGCACTGTCTCGATCTCCAAGGTCCACCAAGGCAGAGACTGACCACGACAACAGTTCAACGGCATCATCGTCGAGGTCGTCAATCGTCTCCACTCCCTGAACCACGGAGCGTACAGATTCCAGAACCTTGTCTCGTTGCTCCGGATAGAGTCCGGCGATATTGTTAAGGACTTCAACGGCCGACAACCGGCCGGACAGCGGGGCATTGTCGTCCAGCAGGAGATTTCGAAACGGCATCACCAGCGGCGGCCCAATATTGGCGATCTGGGCATCGAACCATGGACTCAGCAGGGGCTCTCGTTCCGGATCCCGATAGAGCGACGCGAAAGTGGGAATTGACACAAGCGCTCTCGCCTCGATCAACAACAGTCCGGCAAGCACATGACCGCCCGTACCCGATGGCGGAACGGGCGAATCGAGTATCTGGCAGAGACCGGATTCCAAGGCTGCGGTTCGGCCAATTGCGGCCTCTATGAGTTCTTCGGCCGGAAGTCTGGACGCCTCACGGATACGGGTCAGAAACTCTCGGTCACTTAGATCACTGTAACGTTCTGTCATCGAGATAGGGCTCAACCTGCTGCGCCACACCAGGCCGCGCGCTCAATTGTCAAGATCCAGGAGGTTGGAGCGAAGCTTTGCCAGCTCCTCGATAGCGGAAGCCTCCTTCCTACGTTCGCCGTCGACCACGGATTCGGGAGCCCGCTCCACAAACTGCCGATTGGCCAGTTTCTTCTTGATGGAATCGAGAAAACCTTCCTTCTGGTCAATTTCCTTCTGTAGCCTGGTTCTCTCGATATCGAGGTCGATCATGTCCGCCAGTGGAACAAAAATCTCGATCTCGCCAACGACAGCAGATGCACTTGCCTTGGGCTTGTCGAGGTTGTGGCCAACCTGCAGCCTGCCAATGCCCGAAAGCTTCTCAAAATACTCGGCGTGCGACCGAATCTGCTCAAGCAGCACGTCATCCCGAACGGACATGCTCAGCGTCGCCGGGATTTGTCGGGAAGGAGCGACATTGTACTGGGCGCGAATATTCCGAATTTCGGATATCGTGCGCTGGATCAGGCCAAATACGCGATCGGCCTCGTCATCGATTTCCTCTTCGCGAACGACGGGCCATTGACTCACCATGATGGAGTCGCCGTCTTTCCGCGGCCGGAGTTTCCACCAGAGTTCTTCGGTGATGAAGGGCATGAACGGATGGAGGATCTGCGTCATCCGTTCATAGATGTCGAGGGCCTGAGCGATCGTTTCATCGGACATTGCCTCGCCACGCGACGGCTTTATCAATTCCAGGTACCAATCGCAAAAGTCTCTCCAGAACACATCGTAGATCGCGAGCGCGGCCTCGTTCATCCGGTATCGCTCAATGGACGCATTAACCGATGCGATTGTGCTATTGAGCCGATGCAGCATCCAGCGCTCGACGAGCTCAGGCGAGCTACGATCCGCTAGATTGTAGCTGCTCTTCTCGTCCATGAACTGGCCAAAGACATTGAATGCGTTCCAGATCTTGTTGGCGAAGTTCCGACCCATCTCAAACTTGAGCGGATCCAACTTGATGTCCTGTCCCTGGGCACACAACACGGCCAATGAGAATCGCACGGCGTCACTGCCATACTGCTCGATCATGTCAAGCGGATCAATGCCGTTTCCAAGGCTCTTCGACATCCACCGCCCCTGTTTGTCCTTCACCATCCCGGTAATGAAAACATCCGAGTACGGCACCTCTCCCGTAAAGTGAAGGCCGGCCATGATCATCCGGGCGATCCAGAAAAACAGGATATCGTAACCCGAAACAAGAACGGTCGTCGGGTAAAAATAGTCGAGCTCGGCTGTCTTCTCCGGCCAACCCAACGTTGCAAACGGCCAGAGCCACGAAGAAAACCAGGTGTCAAGGACGTCTTCATCCTGCACCATTCCGGGTTCTGGTTGGTCGACGGACACAACAAAATCGCGTCGCTCGTCAATTTCACCATCTTCATTCACGTAATACCAGACGGGGATTCGATGTCCCCACCACAGCTGACGGGAAATCGTCCAGTCGCGAATGTTCTCGAGCCACCGAAAGTATTCGTTCTCCCAACGGCGAGGATGAAAGGTGACGCGGCCATCGCGGACAGCGGCTACGGCGCTAGCGGCCATGGGGCCCATCCGGACGAACCACTGCCGGCTGACAAGTGGTTCAATCACTGCCTTGGAGCGACTGGAAACGGGCACCGTTCCTTTATACGGTTCAATTTTATCGAGAAGTCCAAGATCTGACAGCTTCGCGACGACCTCTTCCCGAACTACAAAACGATCCTTGCCGGCAAAATCGGGGCCCGCCTCTTCTCCGAGCGTTCCGTCGAGGTTCATGACGTTCACGACAGGCAGCCCGTGGCGTTGACCGATTTCGAAGTCATTCTTGTCGTGACCGGGAGTAACCTTCAGAGCCCCCGCACCGAAATCGGACTTCACGTATTCGTCGGCAATGATCGGTATCTCCCGATCCGTCAACGGCAGCCGAACCATCCGCCCCACAAGATCGCGATAGCGATCATCATCCGGATGAACAGCAACGGCCGTATCGCCGAACATCGTCTCGGGTCTGGTGGTAGCCACGGTGATCGACTCGTTCGTGCCAACAACAGGGTAGCGAACGTACCACAGACTACCGTCTCGCTCAATATTGTCCACCTCTTCATCAGACAAGGCCGTTTGATCGACGGGGCACCAGTTGACAAGATAACTTCCCCTGTAGATCAGTCCTTCTTCGAAAAGCCGAACGAAAACCGCCTGGACTGCGCGCGTAAAGCCCGCGTCCATCGTGAACCGCTGCCGTCGCCAGTCGCACGAAACACCGAGTTGGCGTTTCTGTCGACTGATAATGTCGCCGTACTCCTCTTTCCACTCCCAGACCTTCTCGACAAATTTCTCGCGTCCGAGATCATGTCGATCTTTCCGTTGTTCTTTCTTGAGTGTCTTCTCGACTACGTTCTGGGTTGCGATACCGGCGTGATCAATTCCCGGCATCCACAATGCCTCGTAGCCCTGCATCCTCCGCATGCGTGTCAGGATGTCCTGCATGGTGTCCTGAAGGGCATGTCCCATATGCAGTCGGCCGGTCACGTTGGGCGGCGGCATCATGATGACATGCGGACGCTTGTCGGGACGGACCTCCGCATCAAAGAAGTGTCCCTCTTCCCAATACCGATACCATCGCTCCTCGATCAGGTGAGGATCATAGGCACTCGGTTTGTTTCTTGAGTCGGTGGTTTCGGGGTCCTGCTGCGACATGCTGGGCTGAGATATCCTCTAAGGAAAGGGCTAAACAAAGGAAACGCCCTGAAAAATACGATACAGAGCGGTCACTAGTCGTTGCACGATTTGAATAATCAACCGGACAACAGGAATCATCATCGGAGATCCTAGCGAAGCCGGGCCTCGATTTCTTCCATTGAGTCACCGCCGTATTTTTCGAGCAAGGCGTTCGCCAGGGCAAACGCGACCGTGGACTCTGCAACGGTGGACGCAGCCGGCACGCTCGTGACATCACTTCGCTCGTAGCGCGTTTCGACGGATTCACCTGTCTGGATATCGATGGTCTGCAGGGGTTTGATCAGAGTTGGAATCGGTTTCATATAGCCTCGGACAATGATCGGCTGTCCGGTTGAGACACCGCCTTCGATTCCGCCGGCCCGATTTGAACGTCGACCGGGGTTGGACAACGGACCGATTATTTCGTCGTGGACCAACGAACCAGGGTTTCGGGCAGCGTCAAAACCGTCGCCGATTTCGACTGCCTTCTGCGCCTGAATGGATAGAATTGCCTGACCGAGAATTCCGTCGAGTCGTCTATCCCAGTGTACATATGACCCCAACCCGACCGGCACACCGGTCACGATTACCTCGTAAGAGCCACCGAGTGAATCGCCGCGAGACTTCATCTCCTTGATGTGCTCGATTGCTTTTTCGGAAAGCGTCTTGTCGAGTATGCGCACGTCTGATGCGTCGGCCAGCTGATTTATCTGATCGACGCCATTGTTCTCCAACAGACTACCGACGACGGTTGCGTATTCCGTTGAATTCTCATATCCAATGGAGCCGATGCGAAGTACGTGGCTGGCGATTCGGATTCCGCAGTGTTCAAGAAACTGTCTGGCTATCGAGCAGCAGGCAACGCGCATTGCGGTCTCGCGTGCGCTCGACCGTTCTATGACCGGTCGAATATCTGAGAAACGATACTTCTGGGTTCCAACGAGATCGGCGTGACCCGGTCGCGGTAACGTCACGGGATCCGGCAAGAGGTCCTCTGGAACCGGTTCGACGCTCATGACCGTGGGCCAACCCGATTTGTCCTGTCGGTAGGCGGCGTTGTCGATCCGCAGGGCTATCGGTGAGCCGATGGTCTTTCCGAAACGGATACCGGAATAGAAGTGTACCGCATCTCGCTCAAACTTCGATCGACCACCCCGACCGAATCCCAGCCATCGACGACCGAGGTGGTTATTCACGTAGGCGGCATCGACAGCCACTCCGGCGGGCATTCCCTCAACGATGCCGATGAGAGACTCGCCGTGCGACTCCCCTGCGGTTAGATAACGGATCATTCTGTCAGGCCTGGTGCATTACGGACCTGAATATAATGACCGCGCCGAAGGAATCGGCTATTGCGGAAGCTCTGGATCGAGTTCAAAGAAAAGCGGAACGCGATCGCGACTGATCACACGGAAGACCACCGGCTCGGTCGTGGATTCGGAAAGCACCGACCGTAGTTGGTCCACAGACTCCACTGTGATTCCGTCGATGGACTCAAGCACCACGCCTCGTTGAAGACCACCAACCGATGCCGGCGTCTCCGACTCCACAAAGGCGACATAGAGCCCCTGCGAAACCCCGAAGTCCCGCCGGTCACGCCCACTCAGCGGTCTGACGCCAAATCCCCACGGCTGGATCGCCTCGACGTCGCCGCCACGGTGAAAGAAGTCCGCCTCCGGCTGCTGGGGTTCCGGGGAGGGTGGCTCTGTCAATTCCGCGAGCCAACCGTCTGTGGTCGGATCGTCACGGCCCCGCAACACGACCCGAATGTCGATCGCCTGTCGGTTGCGCCAGACAACGAGACGCAATTCGTCTCCGGGCCGGTTGGAAGCGACGATACTCTGGAGCTGGTTGGGCGCATTAACATCTCGATCATTGACCGACAGAACGATATCGCCGGGAAGCAGGCCGCTTCGTTCTGCCGAACAACCAGAACAAACATCGTTAATGAGAACGCCATGCACGCCCGAAAGACCGGCTCTTTCGGCATCTCGATTCGTTGTTGGCTGAATGCTAACGCCGAGATAGCCACGTCGAACTTCACCATATTCGATGATATCCGCGACGACGCGTCGAACCAGATTTGCCGGAACAGCGAAACCGTATCCTTCACTGTTTCCGGATTCTGTTGCTATCGCCGTGTTAACTCCGATCAGTGAGCCCGCGAGGTCGACAAGTGCGCCACCCGAGTTACCGGGATTAATCGCAGCATCAGTCTGGATAAAATCTTCGATCGGCGAACTCGATTCATTCTCGATGATATTTACGTCTCGACTCAACGCGCTGACGATCCCGGCGGTCACCGTGGAAGTAAGCCTGAACGGATTGCCTATCGCCAATACCCATTCACCTACTTCCACACCGTCTGAATTCCCGAAACGTACGAACGGGAGGTCTTCGCCCAAGACGCGAAGAACAGCGAGATCGGTGGACGTATCGAAGCCGACAAGTGCGGCCTCAAACTCGCGCTTGTCGGCAAGGGTGACATCGATTCGCGATGCGTTCTCCACGACGTGAAAGTTGGTGACGATGTACCCTTCCTGCGAGATCAGGACGCCACTACCGACACTCTGGCGCATCAGCCGGTCGTGCAGGAAGCCGGCACCCGTAGACGGACCGACAATAACCTCGACAAATACGACGGCCTCCCGAACCGACTCGGCCGTAGTCCGAAAGACATCGCTGAGTTGATTGGCATCCGCCACTACAATCGGTGCTTGAGGCGCCAGCAGTGACGCATCGGCAATTCTCCTGGCGGAGGCGGCGCGAACCTCCTTAAGTAGTCGCTGATTCTGCTGCGAGAAGAAGTAGCCAGCAAGGAGTGTTCCCGACAGAAGACCAAGAAGCAACAGCCCAACCACTACTGGAAGGTGCAACCTGGATTTGCTATCAATCAGTGGGGACGTAGAATGCATGGAGGTACCAGCCTTAGGGTGGATAGTCTACGAGACCACTCTCGTGAAGTTCTCTGGCGATGCCGAACGATCCAGGATGCTCGTTACGGCAAAATGACTGAATTGAGCAAGCGATTTCCGATCTGAGAGTCCTGGGATGGGCTCACCGAAAACGAGTCGCACCGAAATCTTTCGTAATCCGACGACATCCCATGCGTATTTGGCAAGCGATCTGTCGTCGTCCCACGTGTAGATGCGACTGGAGACCTGTCCGCTTCTAGCGGTCACCTCGGTAATGACGAAACAAGCCGGCTGGATTTCGGAATTTGTCGACTCGACCGCCGCAAAGCCACCTGTCTTGAACGGAAGAACCGTCGATCCGTTGCTTGTCGTCCCTTCGGGAAAGACGGCCACACTGACACGTTGCGCAAGGGTTTGCTGAACAGCATCGACGAACGACCTGGATTGCATTCTATTCGTTCGATCCACCGGAATTACGCCGACCGTTCGGCAGATCCACCCAAGCACGGGTGTACGCAAAACCTCTGCCTTCGCAGCGAACGCGACGTCGGCGACGGATGCGATAATCAGCGGGTCAAGTGGTGAGATGTGATTTGCAACAATCAGTGACCCGGGAGAAGGACGGTTGAGCGCGTCCACGAGTACCTCTATATCGAGGATGCGGCAGAGCGCTCTGCAAGCTTTTTGCTGGTGCTTCGCTCGAAGTTCCGCTACGTCGTTAGACCGAATGCCGAGTAGATACAGCACGAGAGTTCGCGCGAGAATCGAAGTAGCGAATCGCAGCAGCTTGATCGAACGCAGCATCCTGTTCGCAATAGACGGTCACGGTGATCGCAAGTACGGGTTCACCGACAGAGTTGGCGGGGACGAAGACCAGAAGCTACTACAGACGACCCGAAACTAATCAAGTGCAGGTCATGTAACGGTCCGGCCGGCCGACGGAGGGCTGTTATCCGTGTGTCTGGCAACCGGCAGGCGATCACGAACAGATCGGACTGCCTCCGAATGGTCCGGATCGTTGGGTTCGCTTGGGACGTCGAGAGACAAATCGAAGGTCAGAGTAACCGTCGTGCCCAGATCCTTCTGCGAACGAATATCGATTGAGCCACCGACGAGGTCAACCGTTCTAGACACGATCGAGAGACCCAGTCCGGATCCATCCCGTTCGCGAGACAGTGTTTTCGATTCTTGTCGGAATTCGTCGTAGACGAACGGCAGAAAGTCCGCGTCGACTCCAACTCCCTCGTCGCTGACTTCGACGATGGCGGCGTCTGCTTCGCGCCGCAACCGAACAGTGACGGTACCCGATTCGGAGAATTTTATTGCATTGTCGACGACGTTTGACAGGATGTTCCTGAGCGAGTACTGATCGATCAGAATACGAAGGTCGTCGGCGCCAAAATCGCGTTCTACGGCGAGGTTTTTCTCGAGCGCCTTATCCTCAAACGCATCGACGACTGACGCGGTAAATTCCCGAAGGTCGGTGGGGACGGGAAAAAGATCGACTGCCCCGGATCGGAGTCGGGCGAGGTCGAGGACCGCGTTTAGCGTCTGCATCAGCCGACGGCTGCTAACGTCGATAATTTCGGCGAATTCTGACTGGGGACCCTCAAGTTCCTCGCGGAGAATCGCTGCGTAGCCCTGAATTGCGGTAATAGGGGTTCTCAATTCATGTGACGTTGTAGCAAGGAACTCATCCTTTAACGCGTTGACCTCGGTCAGGCGATTGTTTAGAAGATGCAGACGATCATTGGCCTCCTGCAATTTCTCATTTAGCACACGCTCTCGGGCGAGTTCGATCGCTTGTTCTTTGGCTCGTCGACTCGCGACAGCAAGTTGATAATACTTGGTAGACACGACGCCGAGGATGGCGACACCGATCAGATAGGCAAGGTAGGCCCATACCGTCCGATACCACGGCGGCAAGATTGTGAAGGTAAAGCTCGCCTCGGGGGTCTCATCGCCGAAGTCGTTTCGAGCCTTTACTCGAAACGTGTAGGTTCCCTCTCGGAGGTTGGTGAATGTTGCGCGCCTCTCGGATATGAAGTCAGTCCATTTCGGCAACTCACCGTCAAGGCGAGTCGAATACAAGACTTGGCCGCCACGGGTGAAGAGTGGAACTGTAAACTCAAAGCTTAGGTCGTTAGATGAAAACGGGAGAGAGCCAAAATCGACTGATTGTCCAGCTGGAAACAGCACCTTGGCCTGATTTCCAGACGATATCCTCTCTATCTGTGGAGACCACGGCGGACGTGTACGAGACTCACCCAGGGATCTGTCCATTCGGAACAGTTCGTCGCCACTGCTAAGAAGAATCACATCGGAGTCAATGAAGATTCGGGCACTACGTTCACGCAGGAAAGTCAACTGCGAAACCTCCTTAGCGTCGACCGGCAGACCCAACGAGTCAACGACACGGATTCTATCAGGAAAAACGAGCCACAAATTTCCCCTTGCGTCAGCAGTTGCGTCCAATAGAGGGCGCTCTCGCCAGTCGAACGAACCAGTCAATATCGAGTCCCTTACGAATCCCTCGACCTGACCTGCGTGTGCACGAAGTGGTCGATACAAACCGTCAGGAGAGACGAAAATGGCATCACCTCCGAATTGGCGAACCTCAAGTCGATGTTGCGGCAGTCCAAAGGTCGCATCAAAAAATGTCTTTTGGCCTCTATTGACGAGAATTAGCCCTCCATTCGCCCTCGCAAGCCACAGGTCGTCACCGTAAGCATGCAAGGATCGAACTCCCTCCTCGACTAGCGTATCAACTACACTACCCGGCTGATCCGAGTTCACGACCACTACTTTGTTGTACATCGCTATGAGTAAGCGGCGACCGCCTTCCACAAGCTCAAGATCAAAGATTTCAGTGTCTCCAAAGTAGGTCTCGATTCGATTGCGCGACCGAATGGCGGCAAGACCGTCTTCCGTTGCAGCATAGACTGTGTTCCCGATCTGAACGGTTCGGCGCGTCATGGACACGCCTGGAAACTCGCGATATCGACCTCCATATTTGCCATCGGGAACTAGCTCATACAGGCCGGCGCCAGTGCCAACGTAGAATTTCTTGTCGATCTGATCGATGCTATAGATTTCGCCGCGAAGACCTCGATCTCGAGCGAATGACGTCAAGGAACTGGGGAACTCCATTCGCGAAATCCCATCATTGTTATACGCAATCCACAGTCCACCAGCTTTGTCGTAATAAAGAAAGTTCGCGACATTATCGTCTAGCCCTGAAGACTCGTCGAATAGCCGTACGAGATTCAGGGATCGGTCCGTAAAGACGACACCACCTCCTAGCGTGGCAAATGCCAAGAACCTGTCGCCAATACGGACACCGTGATAGAGCGATGCGTCCACAAGAAGCTTAGTCGCGACAGTTTCGATGGTCGACATTCCTTCAGCGCCGAGTTCGAAGAACCCGGCATTTCTACTCCCGATCAAGAGTCCGTCATCGTATTCGTCAACAAAGTAAATCGGCTCGTCACGAAAAAAATCGCCGCCTGGCACCAACAGCAAAGAGTCCCTCTCAAGAACTGTAAGTCCAACGCCGCGAACGCGTACAAACAATCGGTCCCCGACCTCAAACGAATTATGAAGGTTTTCCCCGTGTACAAGCCGCAACGCTGTCGTCGCGCCATTGTGAAACGAAAAAATCTCGTTCCGAGTCTGAAAAAAGACATTGTCCGCGATAACGTGCGTCCCCCACACGTTCGAAACTGCGTACTCGTCCTGCTTAACGCTGACGAAGACGGGTAGCAGTTCACCGGGTGTGGTCTGCAAGTAGCCAAAGTCATTTGTCAAACCGACGTATACCGTCCCATAGGGACCGACGTCCATCGACCTGACTGCCTGACTTATTCCAGGTATTCTGGTCCAAGTCGACCCGTCGTAACGCAGCAGTCCGGATGAGTTACCGACGTATATAAATCCAACGCTATCTTCCACGATCGTCCAGTTCTGGGGACTGCCGCCATAATCCGTTGGTTCAAAGTGTTTGCTAATCAACGGAGACCCGGACTCCTCGAACTGTAACTGCGCTATTGCCGCCGTCTGGGACTGCAGTATCCCAACAACAATTATGACGGCAATTCCTTTCATGGTTCTATAGCAATGGAGGCAGACAGCTTCTTCCTTCTCGGATCGACGGGAACTTGCGTTTCTCAAACGCCGAAATTTGCTTAAGCAAAGAAATCTTTGTATCGTTTTGAGACTCAAAATGAGTCATTGATGCTCCAGTTTCAAAACTGTTCTAATTCTATGGAACTTAGAAAGATTTCCTTAGCGCTAACGTTTGCGGGAGCCTTGGTTGCCGGTGGATGTTCAGCAGACAGCGTCGTTGGCGTTGGTAACGAGGCCCACAACGTTAATGAGGCCCATAACGCCGCAAATGAGGCCCATAATGCCGTAAATGAGGCGCATAACGTCGACAACGAAGCTCACAACGCCGATAACGAGGCTCACAACTAGTCGACATCTATTATTCGCCCTCTCTGGTAATTTTTTCAGTAACTCCAGAGCGGTCAGACAAATTAACGCCCTAGCCAACGAGGGCGCAAACGGCTTAGTTATTCATTGTGCAAGCCCCGATACGCCCACTGCGTATCGGGGCTTTCGCGTTGTACCCCTTCAGATTACCGAAACGTCAGGCCCCCGTCTCTTCGCCGCGTTCCATCGATCCTTCTCTCGAATCCTGTCTGAGGTCACCGCCGATGTCTTCCACGCCTCAGATCTGTACTGCCTGCCAGCCGTCACCGCCCGCGCAAAACACTTGCGGGCACCCATTGTCTTTGACTCCCGAGAACTCTACCATCACGTCGCCGCCACTGCAAATCGTCCACACGCGCGGCTGTTCTGGCACCTGGTACAGAGACGCTTCCTCCCCCAGGCACAACTCGTGCTTACCGTATCGGACGCAATAGCGGACTACCTCTCGAAAACCTACCGGATCAGTCGTCCTGTCGTAATTCCCAACGTTCCAGAGTCCACCAGCCCGTCCGGCGTCGTCAACATCAGAGAAATCGCGGGCCTCGCACCAGACGCTTTTGTCGTCCTCTACGTCGGAAACATCAGAAACGGGCGCGGATGCGACCTCCTGCTCGAGGCAGCCAGCCTATGTGCACCAATCTCGGTCATACTACTCGGTCAGGATCAGACAGATGGAGCCCTGCCCAGACTCGCCCAGCGGCTCGGTATCGACGAACGCGTCCGATTCCTCGATCCGATTCCACCATCCGACGTTCTCAATTGGGCCGCCGGCGCAGACCTGGGAGTCTCGCTCCTGGAAAACTCCTGCCTGAACCACGATTTTGCGCTTCCCAACAAGCTCTTCGAGTACGCCACCGCCGGCGTACCCGTTATTGCCTCCCGAACCTCCGAAGTCGAACGCATAGTCCGCACCTACGACATCGGAACAGTATGTGCCTATTCCCCGGATGAACTGGCACGAACGATTGAATTCGCGCGAGTCCACCCTGAGATTCTCCTGACATGGAAACGGAATACGGCCTCGTTGGTTGACGACTACAACTGGCCTCTCATCTCGTCCAGATTCATATCGGCATACAAATCAGTCTGTCAGTTCGGATGAAGTTTCTGCCACTTGCGCTGGCTATCTCCCTGTCAACCGCAACGGCCGGCAAGGCTCAAAGCCAGTCGCCGCTCGTCGCCTGGCTTCCTTTCCAGGAAGCGCTCAATGAAGGTAGCTCCTCCGACAAGAAGGTGCTCGTCGACATCTTTGCTCCGTGGTGCAGCTGGTGCGCCAAGATGCAGAAAGAAGCGTACATGGACGAAGAGGTTCTGTCCTACCTCCGCGAACATTTCGTCGCCGCGCGCCTCGACATATCAGTCGAGAACGACACGCTCACCTACAGCGGCATGCAACTGCCTTCGGCGTATCTCGCTGCCGGGTTTGGAGCTGAAGGCACTCCAACGACTGTGTTCCTTACCGCATCAGGCGACTACATCACCCGACTTCCTGGCTATGCCTCCCCAAGTGATTTCCTGAGCGTTCTGAAATTCATCGCCAGCGACTCGTACTTGACCCAGTCCTACGAGGAGTTCAGCGCGTCGAAGTAGCCTTCTTTCCGGATAAAAAACGATCTCTGTCCGACAGGTCGCGCTCCAATTTGACATCGACAAAGCCTGCCGCGCCAAGCCGACTGGCAAACCGATGCGCGGTCGGCGAATGAATCTCAAAAAGAACATCACCACCGTCTGCCGCAAGCGC
>JAGQWL010000470.1 GCA_020437385.1 Bacteroidota bacterium | reverse complement strand
GCGAAAACCTCGAGGCGGCCCAGAAAGCAGTGGAGCTTGGCGCTATCGTTTTCGCGTCGCCGTGGAATGCGCCGTCGAATCTTCTGAAGGCGAAGATCAATCCGAATGATCCGGACACCGTCGACGTTGCCAAGTTTGACCAGTATGCCCAACACCTGAGCGACTTCAACACGTACATGGCGAGCAACGGCGTCGACCTCTATGCGATTTCCATCCAGAACGAACCAGACTACGGTCACGACTGGACGGGATGGTCGTCGGAGAACATGGTGAAGTTTCTGGCTGAGAACGCTCCGTCGATCGGGGCGGCGCGTGTCATGGCGCCGGAGTCCTTCCAGTTCCGACGCGACTATACCGATCCGATATTTTCGGACTCGGCAGCTACTGCCAACACCGATATCATTGGCGGCCACATCTACGGAGGCGGCAACGCGGATTATCCGCTTGCCCGCGAAAACGGGAAGGACGTATGGATGACGGAGTATCTGCTGAACCTGAATACAGGCGGCGGCTCCAAGGCGTGGGATGAGTATACGGACGACGAGCGCTGGGCCGAGACGCTCGAGATGCTGCGCACCATCCACACATCCATGAAGGGCAACATGAATGCCTATGTGTGGTGGTATCTGAAGCGGTATTATGGAATCCTCGGAGACGGACTGTTCCGGGAGTCAAACGGCGTTCCGACGCAGCGCGGATACGCCTTCTCGCATTTCTCCAGGTTCGTCAGGCCTGGGTACGTGCGACTTGAAACCGACGGACCCTTCGGGCGCGGGTTCACGCTCATCTACGTGACGGCCTACCAGAATCCGCAGACAAACGACATCGTCATCGTCGCCGTCAACGACGAGACGGCGGATAAGGAGATTCCGATTTCGGTTAGTCACCTGAAGTCGGCACTATTCAAGCGGTACCTTTCGACGGCCAACCAGGCTGTCGTGGAGCTTGATGAGGTGGCTGTCACGGATTCTTCGTTTACCGTGACACTGCCGAAGCAGTCCGTTACCACATTCGTTTCGAACCAGATTGATCTCGCGTCGGAAGGTCCGGCAGACGACACGCCTGGTTATCGCCTCGATCAGAATTATCCGAACCCGTTTGGCGGCGTCACGAAGATCGGGTACGTGCTGCCGCGGAGCGGCGATGTCCGCATCACGATCCACGATGTCCTGGGCCGAGAGGTCGCGGTCCTGGAAGACGGTGTGCGCAATCCCGGATACCATGAGGTTAGTTGGGACGCGACGACCCTTCCCTCCGGTGTGTACCTCTACACCCTTTCAGCCGGCGCCTACAGTGACTCGCGTACGATGATTGTCGTTAATTGGTGAACCAACGGAAATGATGATGAAGCAACGTCGCGTCCTGCTACTCGCACTTGTTTCCGCGCTCTTTCTGCAGTGCGCTCCCGTTTCGTTGGCACAGAATGCCCATCCGGACGAAGACGGATATGAACTCTGGCTTCGATATCCTCGGGTTGAGGACGCTTCTCTTCTGCAATACTACCGTCAGCGCCTCGGATCGGTTGAGGTCGATGGTGAGTCGGCAACTCTGGATGTTGTGCGCGATGAACTGCAGGACGGACTTTCAGGACTGCTTGGCATGGCGGTCGCAATCCGTCAAGACCTGCCGGCCGGGGAGCGAGGGGTTGTTTTTGGCACTCCGTCGTCGTCATTCGTCGTGCGTACGCAGTTGGACTCGGATTCCGAACTGCGCGATGCGTTCGAGCCGGTTGGCGAGGAGGGGTTCGTCATCTGGACCGTTGCCGGCACTTCGGGCGACAGAATCCTGATCGCGGCCAATACGGATGTCGGTGTCCTTCACGGTGCCTTCCGGTTATTGCGGATGGTCCAAACGGGACAACGGCTGGACGACCTGAAGGTTGTCAGCACGCCTGCGATCCAGCATCGCATCCTGAACCATTGGGATAACCTCGACGGGACGGTCGAGCGTGGATATGCCGGCGCGTCACTGTGGGACTGGCACAAACTGCCCGGTGGTCTCGAGCGCGGTGATGATCCCAACGGGTACAATGCCCCTGACGACGATCCCGGATATCTTGATCCGCGCTATCAGGACTATGCTCGAGCCAATG
>JAGQWL010000063.1 GCA_020437385.1 Bacteroidota bacterium | reverse complement strand
GGAAACCGCGCTCCTCGAGATCGCTCATCGTGTTTCGGATCGATGCCGGGCTCAGGCCAATACCGAAATTTCGTGCGACGAATCGCGAGCCGACGGGCCCAGCCGTCTGCACAAAACTCGTCACAACGACTCGCAGGATCTCGCGCTCTCTCTCGCTGAGGACCGCGTTGATCCGCTCGATCGCTCTCCGACCGCTCTCGACGGAGCCCGTTTCCTGGTGTGCCTGATTTTGCCGTTTCTGATTCATCCCGCGTGATTCACCCTGCGTCCGTCATCTCGCGCTGCTCTGGTTGCTGTGCCTTGCTATGCGTTGCGATGCGTTGCTATGCGTTTCCATGCTGGCTTTACGTGGCTATGCGAGCTCTACGGGGCGAGCTTAACGTGGCGAGCATTACGTGGCGATGCGAGCGATAGGTGCTACGCCTGCGCTCAATCATCGCCTGTTTCGCGCCATTGTAGCGATAGTCAACCCGCGCGCTGTTTTTGCCCGCTACGCAAAAGTCTTGCCGGTGCCGCGTTTTGTCATCCGACCGTTGTTTGCGGGCAGCAAATAAGCCTACGCCTCAAAACCAGCAATTATCGATTTCCTCAAATTGTGCCAAGTTGGCATTCCGGCGCCTGCTGCCACCCTGTTCCGGTCGAAATTCGCCTTTTCGTTAGCCTGTATCCTACCCGGATCGGCATCACCGGTTTCCATCCCAACCGCCCAGAAACGAAAAGGGGCGCAGCCGTTTGGCCGCGCCCCCCTGATTCAACCACGGTCTCGTGGTCTAGTCAACTCGTTCGAGGAAGGTCTCCCCTCGCATCTCGACATCGAGGCCATTGCCGGTCCGGTAGTCAACCGACAGATCGCGGCGATAGCGGCTCGAGTCGTACTGTGACATCACGTCGTTTCCATAGTCCCACAGCCTGTCATCGTCCGGCAGTAGCGAGATCGGAACGTTTCCACTGAAGTTGTACGGATCGAATGCCCGACTGCTGCGAACGTTGCGTGCTCGGTGGTTCCGAATATCGACCCTCGCAACATCGAAGCGGTCTCCCTTGCGATACGCGTTGAGCAGATAGTCGTCGTAGTATTCAGTCGCGACGATATCGAACCCGCTGTAGCGGTCGCCGACGATGAAGACATTGCGGTCAAATTCAATCGCACCGTCCGACCAGATCTTCGCCCGAACCTTGCTGACCCGTGACGGAATTCGATCGACATAGCCGACGTAACGGCCGCCCTGGTGGATATCGATCGATTCGATGTCGATCTCCACTTCTGCGTAATCGTCGTTGGCGGCAATCACGCGCTGCCGATACGTTGTGCTCACGTCCACACGTTCAGCGCGACGGTTCGAACCCCATCCGACGTTTACATAGACCACCTGGCGATAGCGGTAGCGCGGTCTCCAGTGACGTTCGAATCGGACTCGCCATGGCCAGCGCGAACCAATGTAGATGTGCGATGAAACGTGTACATATCGCTTGTGGCGCCGATCGTAACGGTACCATCGGTTCGACTTGTTAACGGGCCGGTGATAGCGCACCGATTGCTTCGCGACACGCTTGGGCCTCGGCGTCACGCGTGTACGGTCGACGCGAGCATCCTTCCGGCCGGACTCGACCCTGCCGGTCGCACGCGCGTCTCTGTTTGTCGTCCGCGTAGCGCGGCTCTTTCGCGTTCCACGTTCGCCGTTCTCCCGATTTGTCGCCCGCGATCCTTCGTTCTTCGTGCGAGTGACCGCCCGGTCGGAACTGCTCTTGCCCGAATTTCGACTCGACGACGTGGTCGCCTTCGAACGGCTGGAGGATCGACTGTTCGTGGCCTTCGAGCTGGACTCGTTCTTGCCCGCACTGGAAGCCTTGCGTTCGCTGCTGCGGCTATTAGACTTTGCGGTTGCCTTTCGACCGGACTCGCGCGACTCCTGGCGGCTTTCGCGGCCGCGCGTCTGTGCGGAGGCATCCGGCACGGCTGCGAATAGCACCAGCGCCACGACTACGGCGCTCGCGATCCGGCTACCGAGTCTTCGGATTTCGTTTCTCATGTTGCTCACCGTTTCACTGGTTCATGTCTGTGCGGCCGTCACCTGCGGAGAAAGCCGAGACCACTTCGGCGGCGTTCGCCGGGCGGCCTCCCCATTTCCATGTGAAAGCCGTGCCATGAACTGCAATCGTGGCAGAACGGCGTAATGGGACGCAAATAGCGGAAATCCGGTCAATTGCGACGTTTCGCGCGTCCATTATGATGGACACACGGACCCCGATCTGCACCATCCTCGGGGCGCCCTTCGAATCACTCGCCCGTGTATTCTCCCCACACCATGATCCCGCCGATGTGACCCGTAACGAGGGACAATCCTGCAGCAACTATCACGACGAGGAGGACAAGAAGCCGGAGTCGACGACGCGCGGCGGGTGCGATCGCTGCGATCTGCGGCATCGATAGTACCGTCAGCACAAACGAAAGGACTGAAGCAATCAGAACGATGCGTCCGAGCTGACGATGGATTCCGACGAGGTCCTCAACCACCGGTACCCCCTCGGATTGCTGGTAAACCGCATCGCCGGTCCAATACGCGAATGCTGTCCCGGCGACTGCAAGTGCCAGAACGATCGCCATTGGAGCAAACCATTGACGGCCGGCCGAGGTTACCCAGAGAAGCGCAAACACCGCTGCCAGTGGAAGGAGAACGACCGGCACATGGACGGCAATCGGATGCCAAACAGGAATGGAATAGTCGAGCCAGTCTGTCATGGCATCGGAATTCTCTGGTGCGTTTATATGTGGGAATATAACCTCCGGCTCGGTTGCCAGGTTGCCGGGGACTTCCTCGCATGCGAATCGTCGCAATCAATCATCCTGAAACGATAGGCTGCCTGGGACGTATCGAAGGCTCTGATTCATTTCTCCACAGCCCTGTTGAATGATTCGCGGCGAACGAACACCGCTATCTGGATGAAGTTCTTTTCTACGCTGGTCGCAAGCACGCTCGGAGCGCTCCTGGCTTTCGGAATCGCGTTTTTCGTATTCGTGCTCTTTATCGTCGCGCTGGCCTCGATGTCGGAAACGACACCAACGGTTCAGCAGAACTCGGTCCTCGTTCTGGACCTTGCCGGCACCATTCCGGAACGCGGTTCTGCCGATCCAATCTCACGAGCGATCACGGGCGAACTGTCCTACGGCACGGCTGACGTGCTGCGCGCACTCGACATGGCAGCAGTAGACGACCGGATTCGCGGCGTATGGATACAGGCATCCAGCTCATCGACTTCCTGGTCAACACTGGAAGAAATTCGAAAGGCACTCGAGGACTTTCGTGCATCCGGCAAGCCGATCATCGCGTCGTCAAACGGGACGCCGATCTCCGAGAACGAATACTTTCTGATGAGCGCGGCGGATTCGGTTTTTGGCCTTCCGGATGCGCCTTTCGAGTTCAACGGGTTCTACTTGAATGCCGAGTTCTACAAAGGTGCTTTGGACAAACTCAACGTCGAGCCCCAGATCGTTCGTGCAGGTCGTTTCAAGAGTGCCGTCGAGCCCTACCTGCGGAAGGACCTTTCGCCCGAAAACGAAGAACAGCTTTCGCTCCTTCTCGAAACGCGGTTCGACGGTTTTGTGGAAGCTGTTGCAGACAGGCGGAACCTGGACGTCGGTCGCGTTCGATCCCTTCTCAACGGGACCCAGGTATTTGTTACGAACGAGGCGTTGGCTGCCGGTTTGCTGGATGGGCTTGCCTACGAAGATGAAATGGTTGCCCGGCTCAAGTCGGTGACAGGAATCGACGAAGCCGCTGAATTGCGTACCGTCGCAATGTCGGACTACGCGATGCTGAGCCCATCGGCCGCCGGGATCCGCAGGAATTCTGCAAACGAGATCGCCGTCCTGTATGCAGAGGGCACCATCGTCAACGGACAATCCGAACAGGGCATCTCGGTCGGGCCCGAAAGCATTCGGAGACAGGTAGACCGAATCCTCGACCGCGAAAGCGTTAAGGCTGTCGTGCTGCGAATCAATTCGCCAGGCGGATCCGTCACGGCATCAGACGAAATGCTTCGAGACCTGAGGCGGCTCGCAGAGGAAAAACCCATCATCGCGTCGATGGGTTCGGTAGCGGCCTCTGGTGGCTACTGGATCGCCATGGCGGCAGACACGATCGTTGCGGACCCGGCTACGGTCACCGGATCGATCGGAGTGTTTTCGTTGTTCTTCAACGTCGGCGGATTGTTTTCCGACAAACTTGGGATCAACTTCGATGTTGTGCGAACCGGGCCGACAGCCGACATGATGTCGGGCGTCCGTTCACTCACTGCAGACGAGCGTGCCGCCTGGCAGCGTCGCGTCGACGACACGTATGACCGATTCATATCGCTGGTCGCACAGAACCGGGGCATGACTCCGGAACAGGTAGATGAATTGGCGTCCGGGCGCGTGTGGTCCGGCAAGGACGCCCTCGAGCGCCAACTCGTCGACGAACTTGGCGGACTTGACGACGCGATTGCCATCGCGGCCTCGACCGTCGGACTCGAGGAAGGCGACTACGTTGTCAGGGCCTATCCCGGGCAAATGACATTCCTCGAACGGCTGTCCTCGCGGATGGAGGCAGGAGTGAGCATTCGCATGCCGACGCCAAAACGCCTGACGCAACTCGAGCAGGTGGCGCTGGAGCGGACGCGCCAGATCGAGGAATTGCTCCGCGATACCGCAAGCATTCAGGCGCGTCTTCCTGTAACGATCCGGATCAACTGACGCTGGCTTCCGTCACGCCGACAAGAACGTTTCCAGTCATTTCGTCGGGTGCGTCAATTCCAAGGAGCGCGAGTATCGTGGGAGCGACATCTCCCAGCTTGCCGTGCTGAATCGGTCCTTCGAAGCCATCCGCTATGATCAGATGCGGAACCAACGCGGTTGTATGGGCCGTGTTGGGTGAGCCATCTTCGTTCTTCATCTTGTCCGCATTGCCGTGATCCGCAATGATCTCAACCGAGTAGCCGGACTTGAGGGCCGACTCGACAACCAATCGGGCCGCCTTGTCCACGGTTTCAACCGCCTTAACGGCTGCGTCGAATACGCCCGTGTGACCGACCATGTCCGGGTTGGCAAAATTCAGGACGACCAATGAATAGTCCGTCTTCGCGATGGCAACCGCGACCTTCTCTGCAAGTGGCATCGCGCTCATTTCCGGCTGGAGATCGTACGTCGCAACTTTCGGAGACTGCTCGAGAATTCGGTCCTCGCCTTCAAATTCGTCCTCCCGACCACCGCTGAAGAAATAGGTTACGTGCGGATATTTTTCCGTTTCGGCAGCCCGCAGTTGCTTGAGCCCGTGATCGGCAATTACCTCGCCTAGCGTATTCGTCAGATTGACTTTCGGAAACGCAATCGGGAAATCAAACTCCTGATCATACGGAGTCATCGTTACGTAGTGGATGTCCGACAGCATCTCTCTCTCGAATCCGTCAAAAGCGGGAACCACGAGTGCCCGCGTAATCTGTCGCGCACGATCCGCACGGAAGTTGAAGAACACCACAGAGTCGCCGGACTGAATGCGAGTCGACGAAACGTCGTTTCCGATTACACAGGGCTTGACGAACTCATCCGTGACGTCGTCTGCGTAGCTCGCCTCGAGCGCAGCGACAGCCGAGTCAAACCGCTCGCCTTCGCCATTGACCAGCGCGTCGTACGCGAGTTTCGTTCGCTGCCATCGCTTGTCACGATCCATGGCGTAATACCGACCGACGACCGTCACAATTCGACCGACTCCGATGGCATCGGCCTTTTGATTAAACTCCTTGACATACTTGACGCCGCCATGCGGATCCGTGTCGCGACCATCGGTAAACGCGTGCACGAAGACCTGATCGCTTTTCAGCCCCTCCTGGTTTGCCAGCCGAAGCAACGCATAGAGGTGACCCAGTTCCGAGTGCACGCCGCCGTCTGAAAAGAGCCCCATGAAGTGAAGCGACTTGCCGCGCTGCTTTGCACTTCGCGCTGCGGCAAGAAGGACATCGTTCTCAAAGAAGTCGTTGTCATCGATCGCCTTGTCGATGCGTGTGATGTCCTGATAGACGACCCTCCCCGCTCCCAGATTCATGTGCCCAACCTCAGAGTTGCCCATCTGCCCCTTGGGCAGTCCAACGGCAAGCCCAGATGCCTCCAGAGTCGAGTGCGGGTACCGGGCGAAGAGCGAATCGAGAAACGGTTTGTCCGCGTGGTCGATTGCAGACACTTCGGGGTTCACGGCAATGCCGTACCCGTCGAGGATCATCAGGATGTGCTTTCGGCTAATTCCATTTCCCATCATATCCACCTTCTTATCGCCGTCTGGTTTACTTGTCGCCGTCTGGTCTTGGTGATGACCAGGCGGTCCAGGTCGCCGCGTCCTGATCAGACGCGAAAGTCCCTGACCTTTCTTGTGGTCACCCCGGTTGAACTCAGATAAACGTTCATCGATCCGCACCGGGGGCACGCAATCTGTGGTGTACCATACCGGTCTGTCGTTTCATCCGGCGTATCAAAGTAGTGACGGCGTGTGGCGCAGTAGTATCGACCCTTCTTTTTGTCCAACCCGGCAATCGGTTCTGGAAGCGACTGGAGCCGCTCGTAATACAGGCAGTAGGGCGCCACGTTGCAGCCGTCACATTGCGGAGATCGCGCGGTACATCGATAGCGTCCGTGAAGGATCAACAGGTGATGCCCTTCGGACCAGTCCTCCTGCGGAATGATGCGCTTCAACTGTGCCTCAACCTTTGCCGGCGTCGAAGCGTTCTCTGCAAGACCGATCCGGTTGGCTACACGAAAGACGTGCGTGTCAACTGGCAGCGCGTCGATCCCGAAAGCAACGGATGCTACAACCTGGGCGGTCTTGCGTCCTACTCCAGGCAATCGGACGAGTTCGTCCACGGACGACGGCACGTCGCCTCCGAATTCGTCGACAACCATTCGCGCCATTCCCACGAGGTGACGCGACTTGTTGTTTGGATACGAGCAGGAGCTGACGAACGGATAGACATCCTCCGGCTCTGCGGCGGCCAACGCCTTCGCGTCAGGGAACTCGCCAAACAGTGCGGGTGTGATCTTATTCACCCGCTCGTCCGTACATTGAGCGGACAGGATAACTGCTGTGATCAACTCGTATGGAGTCCCGTAGTCGAGTTCGGTCTCGGGCTGTGGAACGGCGACGCGGAGCGCCTCAATGGTCTTCTTCGCTCTGTCCTTGCGTGTCACTCCGGTATCAAATGAAAATCTGCGTACGTTTGAAGAGACTCAATTTAGTGAACGGAGTGGGTTCGAATTGTACACGATGGTGGCGGCGGTCAATTCGCCGGCCGGTTTCGACACGATGGACAACGCTTCTGATCGTCAGCGCCCTTCTCGCCTCGCCGGCGGCGGCACAGTTGCCTGGGTCTGTCGCTCCAACGGCTACAGCCTCCGTCGTAACCGTTCTGCCCGGATCACTCGTTTACAATGCCTTCGGCCACGGAGCAATCCGGATTGTTGACCCGGAAAGCGGTCTCGATGTCCTGTTCAACTACGGTACGTTCGACTTCGGTCCGGATTTCGTGCCTCGATTCGTGCTTGGCAAACTCGATTACAGCCTGTCCGCCTCGTGGACGGGTCCGTCGTTTCGCGCTTACCAGGTGGAGAACCGTACGATCGTCGAGCAGCAACTGGACCTGTCTTCTGATCTGGTATCCCGGCTGTATCGCTATCTGGCAATCAACTACCTGCCGGAGAATCGCTACTATCGGTACGACTTCTTTTTCGATAACTGCAGCACGCGGATACGGGACGCATTGGAGGCGGTAGGCGGTGATTCCCTGCGATTCGTCGACCGACCGACATCCGATTCGTTTCGTGACTTGTTGCATCCATACCTGGCACACCGGCCGTTTCTTGAAACCGGGATCGACATGCTGGTTGGATCGGACGCCGATGTCGTTGCTTCATACGAACAGCGGGCGTTTCTGCCGGTCGAGTTCATGCATCAGCTCGACGACGCGACGTTTGCCGGAAGACCACTCGTTTCGCGAACGGACACGATCTTCGTGGCGGAGCAACGTAGAAGCGCGAGCCGATTGCCGGGCTATGTCGGCTGGCTGCTCCTGCTTCTTGTCTGCTGGGCGAGCATCCGCACGCGCAGGCCGGACGGACTCCGACGCACGGACGCCACGCTGTTCATTTTGAGCGGCGCAGCGGGACTGGTTATCCTCTTCATGTGGTTTGCAACCGATCACGTGGTTACGGATGCGAACCTGAATCTGGCGTGGACCTGGCCAACGAACGTGCTGGTCGGTCTCGCCGTTTTGAAGAGAAGCCGAAGCAGATGGATTGCACCGTATCTACTCACGTATGCAATCGCGCTTTCGATCGTTGCCGTGGGCTGGCCATTCTGGAAGCAGGATCTGCCGGATCTGCTGTTCCCGATCGTTCTGTTGTTACTGCTGCGTGCCGTCGAGCGCTGGAGAGCTCAACGGCACGCCGCAGCGACGGAATCACTTTGAGAAGTTCAGGAAGAGGGTGTGACGCGCCTTCACGTTTCTTCCGCGGAACTTGCCCGGGACAAACTTCGACTTGGATATTGCTTCGATAGCGGCATCATTGCATCCGAGCGGCAGACCGCGCGTGACTGAATAGTCTGACGGATTGCCATTCTCGTCAACCACAAACTGGACGTACACCCGCCCGGACACGCCGGCGCGATAAGCCGCCTCCGGAAAGACGACCTTTTTGTGGAGCTCTTCGAGCCCGCCAATCAACTGCGGAGGTGTATCGACAACGAGGTAGACACCGTTCTCGATGATCGCGTCCGTGAGTTCCTGGTCGTGTACGGAAGCCTGCAGGCGATCGATTTCCTTGATCTTGGCGCTGGCAAGCGCGTTGTTCGGCTGAACCGAAAGCGCCTTTGCATACAACTCGCGCGCGGACTCATACTCGCCGGAGGCAAAGAGCTTTCCGGCTTCCGCAACGAGCTGCTGCGCTGCCGCATCCTCGAAGGACACCGTCAACTCTGCTTCCTTGCCCGCCTCGACGGTGACGGAGCGCTCCGCCTCTCCAAACTCGGGGGATACAAAACGAAGCGTGTGCTGGCCGGCCGGCACTTCAAAACGGCCGAGTCCCGAAATCCGGTTGCCGGTCTTCTGCCCATCGATGTAGACGTCGGCCTCCGAGGAGAGTGTGACGGCCACCGTGCCAGCCATCGGCTCGAGCTTTCCGTTGAACGGCGTTGCGATCGACGGGGCAACGCGAAGCTCCGTTGCGAACGTATTGTAGCCAGACTTGGTGAACTCGACATCGTACGATCCCACTCGGAGATCCTTCAGCGTGAGTGGCGTTTCTCCAACTGCCTCTCGGTCGATCCACACGGTGGCGCCCGCAGGGTCGGATGTCAATACGAGTCCGCCCGTTTGTGGGCGAGATCGCTCGGGCTTCGAGTCCCTGGTTTCGGCTTCGCGCGAGCTGGTAGTTGCCGCATTGCTTTCGCCGGCGGCGTCTTCAAACAGAGGCGGACGGGTTTGATCGTCCGAACGGCGGACATTGCCGTCGGCCGATGCGCTCAAGTCGCCTTCGTCAGTCGACTGCAGACCGCTATCGCCTTCGGCATCAGGCTGCTCGTCGGATGGAAGTCCGGAGAGAATATGCCCGCCGGCCGGGAGCGTGTTGATGTCGCTATCAAGCCGGCTGAGATTAAAGGCGAGTCGTTCTGAGCCCGTCAGGCGCATGACTGTGTCGGCCTGAATGTATCCCTCCTTCTCGGTGGTCACGACGTAATCGCCCGGATCCACCTTGACACCGGAGAACGGGGTTACGCCCACAAGCTCATTGTTGAGGTAGACCCTCGCGCCTTCCGGAGTTGTTGACATCGAGAGGACAGCCTTACCGTTCTCGAGCGTCGTCGATGCAACCATCTCGACGCTGTCGGGATCTCCGCTCATGTTGAACACGAGGATTCCCGCCAGAACGGTGGGTACGACCAGCGCCACAGCGGCGGCGGCCAGCGTGAATCTGGTTCGGGGCGGCGTTTCGTCAGCCGGCAGCTCGAGAAGCTCGGGTGCGATGACGCGGTCGACTCCTGTTCGGGCGCTTCGCTCGCTTGTCGTCTCTGAGAACTTCGTGCTTGGGATATACGATGAAGACGAGTTGGAGACGGGCGTTGCGGCCGTCGATTCGCTTGAGAGAGCAGGTGCGGAACTCGACTTCTTGGTGAGTCCCTCCTTGACGTCACTCACCAGCGAATCGAGGTCTGTCCGCGATTGGCGCACCTGCTGCGGTGCCGACGAAACGTCTGGAAGCTTGACCTTTCGCGACCAGCTTTCCTCGGACGTTCCCTTCGACAGAGCGGATGCGTCAGAGGGTGTGGCTGGCGGAGGTGTTGCCGGATTTGCAACGGGTCGGATTTCCGTTGCCCTTGCCCTTGCGGCAATTTCGTGTGTCGGGTTGTCTGTCGTCGCGGCAGGCCGGGACGCTGGACGCGCAACCGCTCCTCGTTGCTGCCGTGAGTCGACGGCCGGTTTCGCCGAGACCGGTGTCGACGCCGGTCGCGCCGGCGCCTGCGGAGTCTGGGTAGTACCCTTCTGCAGCATTCGCCCGTTCGGAATCTGTGACATTTCACGCGCTGACGGCGACGCCTTGGACGTCGGCATCAGGTCCGGCGGAAGCTTTGAAATCGGCTTTGCACTTCCCTGCTGCGGAATCGACCGTATCGACTCCTTCATCGACGGCACGGAGCGCGAAGCCTGCTCGTCCGCGCGCGTTGAGCCCGCACGATGATTCGAGGTCGCGGGCGCCGGTGCCGACGGACGATTCTGCTGGGAAGGTGGCGGACCAGAGGGTCGAGCCTGTGCTGTTCGTGCATCAGGGGTCGGTGCAGCCGAAGAGGCTGGAACCGATGCCTGCCGCGCCTGCGGACGCGGGGATTGCGATTGGGCCGAGTGCGACTGCAGTTGCGATGACTGTGGTTCGATTTCTCGGTGGGTCACCTGCGGCGGCCTCGCGGGCTGAGCGGGTTCCGACGGAGTACCGGTCGCACGCTGCTGAGGACTTTCGATCGTGCGGTTGGGAAGTCGAGCCGAACGTCCGGAATAAACCCCAGGGCCAGCGTTTGATTGGGCATTACCACTGCCGGCTGGCGTTGCCGGAGTCGCTACCCGATCCCCGGCCTGTGGCGTTGCTGAGCCCGCGACCGGCTCGCGGTCAGGGCGCGCCTGGAGCGGCGATTCGTCTGCGGGCGTTGCTCCGCTGGCCTGCTTTGGATTGTCGTCGGATTCGAGCGCATCGAGAAGCGCATAAAACTTCTCGAGTTCCTTGTTGATGTCGCGCATTTCTGGCACCGTGTATCCCGCAATTAGGATGGAGGAAGGCGAAACGGCCGATGCAAACACAGCCGTGAACTGATGTCGCCGGTAAAAAGCGTGCCAAGCGGGAAATGCGAACAATCATCGCGGGACAAGACTCTCCCAACCTGATACGCCGTTGTTAAGTATCGGCTTACCAGCGACTTTCTTTAGGATTTCATGAAGACGCGTGCCGGGTCGAAAACATCGACCTGTCGCCGGGTTGGGATTGCCCGAATCGGGCCTCAAAAGAGGCCGATCAAGTGATGGTATCGACGGAAGAGGTTTTTGGCTTAAAGGTGCACGAGCGCCGGTTCAGCGCTGCTGGCGGCAAGGAATGCCGCCCAACGGGACTAATCGGGAACGATGATCCGTCTGGACGGGGCGCGACGTCCGTTCTTCGACGTAACGGAGGAACGTTCCGCGCGATTTGACGACTCCTTGTCCTCGCGGGGCTCGACAGGACGGTCGACCTTCCGGTCGATCGGTTGCGGTTCTTCGCGGGTATCTGCTGCCATTGGGGCCCTTCCTGGTTGTGAATATGCCCGAGATATACCAGGTTGGGATCGACATCACCGGATCTCCGACTTAAGCGGTGTCATTCCGGCGAATCCTCCCATTGCGGTACGTCGGAACGCCTTCCAGGAGGTCGCGCCGGCTTGGTCACGCTCATTCGGCGCCGCGGGGCGCTGCCCGCGATACCGGCTTTATCAGGATCAATTTCTACTTCCGACGGATCGGTGAGCTCGCGTGAGGGCGAGGGAGTTGAATTGCGCAACCGGACAGACTGCTGCAGCTGAAGAGGCCGCTTCGACGCGCCACCGGAAATGGCAAACAAGATCTGGGCAACGTCGAACTCCGACAGTTCGGATACGCACTCAGCCAGGTCGCGATGTCTCGTACGCCCCGCCTCGACGACCAGGAGAAGACGATCCGCAAGCGGGGTCAACCCGACCGAGCTCCCTTCTGCTTTCACTCCCGGCGCGTCGATCACGATGCGGTCGAACGATGTACGCAGATAGGTCATGAGCGCATCGAAGTCGCGAGACGCCAACAGCGTGAACTGTCGATCACGGGAAGCGCCCGCAGCAATCACGAAGAGATTGCGCACCGCTGTTGGTTGAATGGCATCTTTCATCAGCGTCGAGCCGAAAAGGAGTCCCGAGAGTCCCGGCTCCTGCCTCGCACCCACCAGCTCGTGCACGCGGGGACGCCAGACGTTGGCATCCAGCAGGAGCGTACGATTCCCCGACGCCGCAAGGCCGGCCGCAATGTTGGCGGCGACGCAAGACTTCCCTTCCCCGACGGCTGGTGACGTGACGAGGAGCGCCACTCCGGTTCGCGACTCGACGGCGTCCAGCCGCGTCACAATGTGCTGGATCTGTCTCGCAAAATCGGAGTCCGGTTCGCGAATCACCGGGAGATCGTCGGCAACGTTCCTCGCCTCCTGTTGTCGGAGCGAACCGACAACGCCCGCCACCGGAAAGCCGTATCGTCGAACATCGTCTGCACCGGACACCGTGTCGTCCAGAAGTTCTCGCATGCCGACGGCGGCACATCCGAGCAGGATTCCGATGAGGCACCCAAGCACAAGTGCGCGAAGCGGGCGCGGCGATACAGGCTCAGTCGGTATGTAAGCGGTGTCGAGGATGCGCACGTTGCCGAACTCGGACTCCTCTGCAATCTTCGCCTCTTCGTACTTCTCGGCCAGCCACTCGTACGTCTGTTCCGAGCTTCCTCTGTCTCGCTGCAGGGCAGCAATCGTTCGAGCGCGAGCGGGAATCCGATCGAAGTCTCGCTGGTAGCTGGCAATTCGCCTCGAAAGAACGCTGATCCTCGCCTGCAGGGCCGCTGCCTCGATCCGCTTGTCGGTGATACTCCGACGCAGCGTACTGATGTAGGCAAG
>JAGQWL010000469.1 GCA_020437385.1 Bacteroidota bacterium | reverse complement strand
GTCGCGGTCAATGCCGCCATCATTATGACCCCAATTGGTCCCAGGCCGAACAGATAGGCTTTGGATGCCCCGGCGGCGGCAAAGACTCCAAGCCCAATCGCGTCCGCAATGCGCATCAGCGGCCACTCGGGGTCGATCCGCCGATACAGAAAGAACACGGCTGCGGCTGCGGCGATGCACGAAACGAAGTACCATTCGTCAAGAAAGGCGGCGGGCGGATTCGAGCCCAATACGACATCGCGGAGAATGCCACCGCCAACGCCGGTTAGCAGAGCAAGCACAACGATTCCGAGCAGATCGAGCTTGTGCTTGACCGCCATGAGACCGCCGCTGACAGCGAAAAAGAATGTGCCCACCAGATCCACTATATACACTAGGCGGTACCGTGTGTTGACTATTGCCCGAGCTAAGCGCCGTAAGTTAAGGGCACTTTTCGATACGAGAGGCTTACTCAGTTCCGCCGTTCGCCGCGGCTCAGTATCTTGCACATATGGAATCGCAGATTGTTGATAGTATCGTGATGCCGGAAAACACGCCGTACGATGTTGCCGCGTGGGGACCGGCCTCTCTTTCCAATCTTGGCCCCGGGTTTGACGTCCTGGGACTCGCCATTCAGGGTTTGGGCGATATTGTTTCGCTTCGGCTCCTCGGTGAGTCGGGATTTTCTGTTCGCGTAACAGGCCCCGAATGGATCGACGACGTTCCCACGAACGAGGAGTTGAACACGGCCGCGGTGGCCGTTCGCCGTCTCTTCCGAAACGCAGGTGTCGAGACGGGAGCTGAGATCACCATACACAAGGGAGTGCCCCTCGGTAGCGGGATTGGGGGATCGGCGGCCTCCGCTGCGGCGGGAGCCTTCGCGGCTGCCGAGGCCGTGCGACTGCTTACCGGTGAGGAGCCTGATTTCGACACCATCGTGCAAGCCGCACTAGCTGGTGAGCGTATCGCAAGCGGGGCGATACATGGCGACAACGTTGTGCCCTCACTCGTCGGTGGGCTCTGCCTCGTGGATCCGACAAACCCGATTGAATACCAGCGCCTCGGATTTCTCGGCGAATGCGGCGTAATTCTGTTGTTACCCGAAGCCCGAGTGCTGACAAAAACCGCGCGAGCGATCCTGCCCGACACGGTCCGACTCTCGTCTACGGCCTCCCAGGCTCATCGGCTGGCGAGCATGCTGATTGCCCTCGGTGAGGATGATTGGACGCAAGCGGGAAAAGCAATGATGTCTGACGATCTGGTCGAACCCTACCGAGCCGCTCATGTCGTTGGTTATGAAACGGTGCGTGCCGCAGCGATAGAGGCGGGGGCGTTTGCGTGTGGGTTGTCGGGCTCGGGTCCCGCCATGTTTGCGTTGACGGCCCCAGGCAGCGCCAGCACAATCGACGTCGGTCAGGCAATGCTTGAGTCGATGCGGAAGTACAACAAACCTGCAAGAATCGTCTGTACACGCGCTGATCTCCGCGGAACACGCTCTGTAACTTCCGATGACCAGGGGGATGCAATTCTCGACGATCTCGAAGGCAAGTGAGCGTGAGCACCGACGGCATGAGTTGTGTTTCGACGCGAGGCGACGCCACTGTGGCGTTCGGCGATGCGATTCTCGAAGGGCTTGCACCGGACGGCGGTCTCTACGTACCCGCGAAGAGTATCCCGTTTGACGTCGATGCGACCGCTGGCGCATCGTACGCTGGACTGGCGCGCACGATTCTCTCGAGGTGGGTCGAACCCGACTTGCTTGACTTCGAGTCGCTCTATTCCTTTGGCGCCCCGATAGTGGAGTTGTCTGGACGGGGCTGGACCGGAATAAAAATTCTGGAGCTCTTCCACGGTCCGACGAACTCGTTTAAGGACTATGGTGCTCGATTTCTCGGCCCGGCACTCGGAATTGCGCTGGAAGCACGTCGGCGAACGGGTCTGGTTCTTGTTGCGACTTCCGGCGACACGGGGAGTGCGGTAGCCGATGCCATGTCCGACGTGCCGGGACTCCGAGTTGTCCTGCTGTTTCCTCACGGCAAGGTCAGCGCCGTTCAGGAGCGACAGTTGACGGCGAGACGACCCGGCGTTCGTGCTGTAGCGGTAGAGGGAACCTTTGACGATTGTCAAAGACTTGTCAAGGAGGCGTTCGGCACAGCCGCCGTGCCCGGATTGACAAGCGCCAACTCTATCAATATCGGCCGATTGCTTCCGCAGCAGGTATACTACGCGTGGGCGGCAGTACACTGCGATCAGCCGATCGACGTAGTAGTGCCGAGTGGTAATCTCGGCAATCTTGCAGCGGGCTTTCTGGCACGAATGTCGGGTGTCCCGATAGGACGGTTCGTTGCAGCACACAATCGGAACGACTGGTTTGTACGGTATCTCCGCGGGGACCGTCCGGTCGCAGTCGGATCGGTGCAAACACTGTCCAACGCAATGGATGTCGGGGCACCGAGTAATTTCGAGAGGCTGCAGTACTGGTGCCAGGGCAAAGCGCTTGCTGACCTCGTCACCGGCTATTCAATTTCCGATGACGAAACATGCGACGTCATGCGGACACTGCATCAGGAAACGGGTTATCTGGCGGATCCGCATACGGCCGTTGGCCTGGCCGCTGCGCGAAGGTTCAGAAAGGAATCAGGTTCATCTCTTCCGACGTTTGTACTGGCAACAGCGCACCCGGCGAAGTTTCAGGATATCGTTGAACGAGCGACGGGTGTGTCGCCGGCGATCCCGCCGTCACTGTCCGCGATCGACCAGACGGACTATCGCTTGATCGGTGCCGAGTTGGATTCAGTACTGGATATCGTTCGAGAGGAGCACGCGTTGCTGCCTTCTCTGGACTAGTCGGCGCGGGAGGTCACGATAACGAAGCCTGGCTTCGATTTGTGATCTTGCACCAGTTGGCCTGCTGGCAGATCGCTGGATAGAATCAGCAACATCGCGTCGCTCAGCGCCGCGAGAAGAAGAACGTAGCCGACAGCAAACAGTTGACCTGAGTCGAACACTGTTGCGACCAGCAGCGGAACGACGCCGAGCGTGACACCGGGCAGTGCCGCTGCGATACGGTAAGTCCTTACAGAAACAGGCTGCCGACAGTGCACGTACGGTGCCAAGGCCCGACGATTGAATCCAAAGATGATATCGCTGCGCCTCACTCCGCCGACGTAGCAGAAGGCGGCTGCGTGGAGTAGTTCATGCAACGGAACGCCGACGGCGATCAAACCCAGAACGATGGCCCAACCATTGAAGCCATCTCCACCGACAAGTGGCAGGTGTCCAGTTGTCAGCCGGAAAACACCGACAACACCAAGCGTCAGGGCGGCTCCAAATACAACACCCAGCAGGTTGGCCATCACGGGTTCGATCGTACGCTCGCTGGATATGAGTTCAACAGTTTCTTGATCGTGCACGGTGAGACGTTCTCGCTTAATTTGCCATTCAATAAGAAGGGTATCGGAGAAATGGAATCGGTCATAAAGGTTGGATCGCATAAGTCAATCTCGGGCGTCGCAACGATTACAATTAACCGGCCGGAGAAGCGCAACGCGCTGAATCTCGAAACGGTTGGCGAACTGAGCGCGGCGCTGGACGCCGTTGAAAAAGATCCGACTGCGCGGGCGATTGTTCTCTCGGGAGCGGGAAGTGTTTTTTCGGCAGGGGCAGACCTCGATGCGTTGCGCGCTCTTCGCAGCGCGACGAAAGAGGCAAATGAGAGGGACTCCCGGGCACTCGCTGATCTATTTCGCCGAATCCGGACTCACAGATTGCCGATTCTCGCACGCGTCAATGGTCATGCTATTGCAGGTGGGGCGGGTCTGATGGCCGCTTGTGACTTTGTTGTCGCTGCGGAGGGCGCTCGGATGGGCTTCACCGAAGTAAAAATCGGTTTCGTTCCCGCAATAATTATGCACATCGTTGCAGAGCGCCTGTCGGGACGTGACCTTAGAGAACTGCTGCTGACTGGCCGACTGGTTGACGCGAGTGAGGCGCGACGGCTTGGCCTCGTAAACGATGTCGTTCCGGCCGCGGAATTGGATCTTGCGATCGACCGAATTCTACATGGAGTCGTCGGCGAGACGAGCGGCCAAGCAGTCGCGCACACGAAGCGCCTTCTCTCCGTCATTCCGAGTCTATCGCTGGATGCTGCCCTCGACATTGCCGTAGATGCAAATGTCGCTGCACGAGAAACGGAAGAGTGCCAGGAGGGCGTTGCCGCGTTTCTGGAACGTCGCGACCCTTCATGGAAGAACGGAACGTCCTGAAGGAAGGTACTGTGCGACAGCAATCGACACGTCAGTCTTCGACGATCCGTTCGATCGGCGTTACCGAGGCAGACCGTCCGCTGGTCGGGATTGGCGGGCGCTCGAATAGAACCGTGGAAAGTTTATTCTGGCTGTTACAGGAGGCACTACGTAGCCCGGTCGTTCCTTCTCTCGACGGCGAAGATCTTCAGGCCTACTTTCGGTTTCAGTCCGAGCAGGCTTTGCGGGAAAGACCTGTTGACGTGATCCCCGCCGATTTATGGAAGGCGGCATATGAGCTTCTTGATCCATCGGAGTTGGAGTCAGTCGCCGGCCTCATACTTGGGGCGGCCCCCTTCGGTCTGAAGTCGTTTTCGATCGATGATCAGGAAGAATTCGACGACTACACCGGCGACTTCTATTTGCCGGTTGTAGAGGCAATCCTGAGACGGGCCGGAGCGCGCGGCGCCTGGCAGCGAGACCCAATTCAGCAACTCGCCCGAGGCATCGCGCTGACGGACATGATCGTCAATCTCAGGGACGACATGGACAACGGTCGGAGTCTGT
>JAGQWL010000468.1 GCA_020437385.1 Bacteroidota bacterium | reverse complement strand
TCGGATTGAATTTTCCGGAGAACAGATTAAACGAGCCGAGCACACCGCCGTTGGTGCCGAGCAATTCCGAGTTGAAGGGATCGTAGGCAATGGCCTCGACGAAGTCAGTCCCCGTCGCGCCGATCAGTGTTTCGTTCCCGCTCGTCGGATCGATGCTCGTCAGGTAGTCCCGCGTATTCGGCTGACCGTCGTTGTCCGCAACGAGATAACAAACCCGTGGGCCACTCGTCGACGCGACGTACGCCGGCTGGCCGGTTGCGACGGCCGGCATCGAAGCTGTGGCAGCAATTGCGATTAGTATGGAGGGAGCGCCTTTCAGCATTCGCAGGAGACGGTGGTTCGAGGCGGACGGCCGGGAGGCCCATCCGTTAACCTGAGAACGAAGAAAACGGTCTCAATCGGAAAACGAACCCCGGCAAAAAGAAAAGAGGAATCTCCAGAATGGGCACTGGAGATTCCCCTACAATAGCCGCTAACTCAACCATGCCCAGGGTCAGATGGGCGATCCGTCGCTACAATGGATGAGTGGCTCAGTTACCGGCCTACTTCCCGATTGTTTACAAAGCCGGTGCCAAAAGGTTCAACGCGGTTGGGATGGTCCATCCCATCGCGTTTTCGATGTCCGTGCCCGATTCAGGGGATTCGGCATCGTCACGCCTGGCGATTTCGGGATCTGGATCGAGAATCAAAACGAGACGAAGGGACGAACCGCGCGTTGCATTAGTATCCGAAGAAAAACGGGGGCGCTACAGGTGCTCGCCGCAACAGTTTCGCTGTTTTTGCTACATTACTCGGCCGGACGGTGCAGATCAGCCGACCGGCACCAGGGCTGCACCTCTCCGACGTCTGTCCGGCACGACTTCCCAAACAACTCTGCCTCGTTCAGTGCGCAATCTGTCACGCATCATCCTCGCTGTCGCGGTCGCGGCATTCGTGCTCGGATTCGTGTTTGGCAGCGGGCTGCTTCATGGATTGGCGGTCATTCTCCTGGTTGCCGTGCTGGTGATTCAGTTCGGCCGAAGCTTGACGTTTGGCGGATCGTCTTCGAAGGCGCAGCCCTCGGCGAACCCGCCTCATGCAGAGCTCGCTGACCTCGGCATTATCGAAATTCGACCGAAGAACAAACAGGTGACGTCGGTCCGCGGATCGGGGAGTGGCATCCTGTCGCAGGGAGAGGACCCCCTGAGCAAACTCCCGAAGTCCGCGTCCGGAACTGCCTCCGGCCCTCGAGCAGATTCTGCGGCCGCGCGTCGAGGCGACCTCCCCGCTGAACCCGAAGACGATTGGTTCGATGACGCGGGTGACGGACTCGTTTCCGCACCGCGACCGGTTCAGAAGAAGGGTGGCAAACCCGACGCCGGGCCGGACGCCGGCGACAGGGCGGCGGTCGACGCACCGTCTCGTGGGCCGCGTCACGATGTGGTGTTTGCATTGGAGTCGATGGACGGCGCCGCCGTCGTTCCGCTGCTCGAGTCGGCGCTCGCCTCATTGACGGCTGAAACCGTCGTGTTGCTTTCGCGAATTGCGGAGTCGTCGCGGTATCGAATTGCCGCTTTGGTGAGTGACCACCCGAAGGCTCGTGCCGGTGGTCAGTTTACCGCCGACGCACCCTATCTCCCGCGACGGCGAAAGAAGGATGAGGTGGTGCATCTGCGCGACGAGCTGCTGGATGAAAGCCACAGTCGATATTATGACGGCACGGTGACGGTTGCCCAGCAGGCGATCGTTCCGATCGCGGCGACCACCGGCGACTATCTTTTTATTGCGGATTGGCGGACGCCCCAGCACGATACCGAGCGGGTAGATCCGTTGATGCTGGGATACGCGGCGGCACTGCGTGCGCTTCTGTCGTCGTCGACGATGCTTTCGAACGCCGCAATCCTGAAGACATCGGAGATCGTTTCACGCGCGTTGTCTCGTGCGCGCGCCGAGAACACGCCGCTTGCCATGGCGCTCGTCTGCATGAAGGATGGTGAACGCTTCCTCGCGAGCGAACGCGATGTTGTCCTCGAAGCGGAGCAGGAACTCGAGTCCGTCCTGGACGAAATCACGAGCGAGGGTCGCATCGAGAAGCTGGCGGATCTGACGTTCGGTGTATTTCTTTCCGAGGACGTCGCGACGGTTGAGCAATGGGCGCTGAAGGTTCAGGAGATGGCGGAGAAGCGTGCCGGTCTTCCCGATCTGATGTCCCGGATCGTGTCGTCTGCCGTGGTTGGTGTCGCGATGCTTTCGGAGCGACACCAGAATGCCGATGATCTCAGGGAAGATGCGCTCGCTGCGCTCGAAGAAAGCTTTCAGTCGGGCGCCTGCACCATTCTGGAATAATGATTCCGCGGATTGTCTGAGCGGCTGGAGTAACCTTGTGGCACTTTTTGTAACGATTGTCCTTGACGGGGTCGGCATCGGCTACCAGCCGGACGCCGGCAATTACGGTGATGTCGGCAGCGATACCCTTGGGCATGTCTGCAGTTTCAGCGGCCCGTCGCTTCCGACGCTGGGGTCTCTTGGACTCGGATGCATCGCTGCCCTCGACGGCGTTCCGTGTACGCCTGCCCCTCGTGCGGCGTACGGCATGATGCGGGAAGTGTCGGCGGGGAAGGACAGCACGACCGGGCACTGGGAGCTGGCAGGCATCCAGCTTTCGCAGCCGTTCCCGACGTACCCGGAGGGATTTCCGGATGAACTGATCGAGCGATTCTGCCGGGAGGCGGGCTGCTCAGACGTGCTTGGCAACATGCCGGCATCCGGAACCGAGATCATCGAGATGTTGGGCGCCGAGCACGTGCGGACCGGGCATCCGATCGTGTACACGTCCGCCGATAGTGTCTTTCAGGTTGCCGCGCACACGAGCGTGATCCCGCTGGATCGGCTGTACCACATTTGCGATATCGCGCGTCGGCGCGTCTGCGTTGGAGAGCATGGCGTCGGGCGTGTGATTGCGCGGCCGTTCGAAGGCGAGGAGGGGTACTTCACCCGAATCAGCGGCAAGCGGAAGGACTATTCGCGCCGGCCGGAGCGCGAACCGCTGCAGCTTCAATTGCAGGAGAGCGGTGTGCTGACAGTCTCGATCGGTAAGGTCGCGGATCTCTTCGGCGGACTCGGTTTCGACGAGCAGAACAAAACCTCGTCGAACCAGGACGGGATGTTTGTGCTGCAACACGAGATCGAACGCCTGTCCCGGGCCGGCCAGGATGCATTTATCTGGGTGAACCTTATCGACTTCGATCAGGAGTACGGTCACCGCAACGATCCGGACGGCTTTGCCCGCTCGCTCGAGGAGTTCGATTACGCACTGGCCGCCTTGCTAGAGACGTTTCCGCAGGATTCGCGGCTGTTTATCACGGCGGATCATGGAAACGATCCGACGTTTCCGGGGACGGACCACACGCGCGAGCACGTGCCGTATCTGATGGTCAACGCACCCGACGGACCGAAAGGTCTTCGAACCTCCTTTGCGGATCACGCGGCGACGGTAGCGGACTTCTTCGGTGTGCCCTGGCAGGGACACGGGGAGGTTATCGCATGATCGCGCGCGGGGCAGTCATGCGGAAAGGGGGGCGCTCGCTACGCTCGCGAAGTTGTCAGTTGTCAGTTGACACTTGTCAGAGGTCACGTTTGGTCTCGTCCTG
>JAGQWL010000467.1 GCA_020437385.1 Bacteroidota bacterium | reverse complement strand
CTTGGACTCGGCGAGTGTCGCAAGAGCGATTCGCAGGACCGCGTGGCCGATCTCGGCATGATGGTCACTCCGGATCACCGCGGTCGCGGGTTGGCAACCGATATCCTGAACAGGCTCTTTGCGATTTCAACGCATGCCGGACTGCGCCCGATCTGCTCGACGACCGTCGACAATACAAACGCCCAACGGGCGATCGTGAGAGCGGGCTTTGTAAGCCGACACCGCCTTCTGAGTGTTACCTTCTAGCGATCCGAGACTTCGTAGATTAACGGACGCCGTGCCCGGTTCAACTGAAGCTGATTCGTGTAACTAGCGCTGCGTTGCCTGGCTGACCCAACTCCGGCCATTTGACGCAACGCCCGCTACCTGACCCGCGACAGCAATCTCACAAAGTCGTGCCGGCTCTTGCCGTCCGATCCCGTCGTCGTCAATCGACTGACGTACGTACCAGTCGAAAGTGCATCTGCATCGAACTGAAGCTCGCTGACACCCGACGGCAGTCGCCCGTCGAACACCGTCGCGACTTCGCGGCCAAGCAAATCGTAGATGACCAGTCGGACGTCGGCAGCGTCGGCCAACTCGACGACCATCGTCGTTGACGAGCTGAACGGATTCGGATAGTTCGGAAGGAGGCTCGTCACCTCGACTTCGGCTTCCTGATTCTCCGTTTTCACTGTGACCTCTCCGATAACCGTCACGACAACACTTCCCGTGTTGTACGTTGCCTCGACTTCGAGCCCGTCCGGTGTTTCGATTGTCTCGAACGCACCCGAGACGACATCGGCCGTCAAGATCGTGAACGTGTCGCCGCTAGTCGGGATGTAGTCGTCTACGAGCGTGAGGCGCAGCGTTCCGTCGAGCGAGGCCGAGCCCGTCACGACAAGCTGATCGTAATTGTCGCCCGCCACCATTCCGCCGAGGTCGATCTCCAACGTGCCGGCGTCGGTTTGTTCGTATCCGGCATCGGCAGTGAACGCTCCAGTCGGATCGACTAAGTCGCCCGGCCGCACGCTGCCGCCGTTGACGAGCGCGTCAGTCCAGGTTGCTGTGCCTCCAATAATCGCGTCGGGCGCGAGGCCAAGCGTCTCGACATCGAGCTGCGCTCCATCCGACAGAATCAGTCCGCGGGTCGCCAAACCGGTCGCCCGCTTCGAGGGTTGCCACGTTCCGACCGCCAGCAACGTGCCGATGATCTGGCCGTGTTCGGCGACCCAGAGCAGATCAGTGGCCACGAACGCCTCCGGATCGACTTGCAGCAAGCCAAAAGCCCCCGGCCCCACGGCCATCCGAACTGCCTCAACTGACGAGGCGGCACCGCCTACGAAAACGGATCCGTACCCGGTGTCGGATCGTCCGATCCATAACTCCTCAACATCGATCCGCCCACCATTCGTTACCTGCACATCGCCGCGACCGAGAGCACCGACCGTGACAGACGTCGGCACCGCTGAAAGCGACAAAAAACTGCCGTTATCAATTATAAGACTTCCGTCCGCTCCGTCGACGCCGCCAATGAATACATGAGTGGTATCAACACTTGCTTGCACGTTGGTCATCAGTCCGCCGTCCTGTAGTGTGACTGTCGCATCGCCGCCAAGTCCGAGGAACAGGTACGAACCGAGTCCGAGCGAACTCTCGTTGCCCGATACGTTGACTGAAGCCGCAGCGCCGGATTGATCCGCCATTGTCAGGATACTGTCAACAACGAGAACGCCGCCGTTGTTCAGGAGAACCGATCCCGATCCCGGCGCACCGATGTTGAGGTCGTCGACACGGAGGCTCGCTCCGTTGACAAGGTTCAGTGTGCCCTGTCCCTGGGCGCCGACGGTCAGCGAAATGTTTCGATCATCGTCGTCGACAAACGCGTCAACACCACTACCATCAATTTCGAGTACGCCGGTCGCGCCTTCCTGCGAACCAAGTACGATGTTAACAGGAGAATCAGGATCACTGTTCAGAAGCGGCCCCGACAGCACGGACGAGCCGGCCACTCGCAATATGCCGCTTCCGCGCACGCCGATCGCGACACTGGGAGAGAGCAGCAGGTGCGCATCCCCCGTGCCATTAATCTCGAACAGCGCGTCCGAATCAGGGCTCAGGCCCAACTCGATCTGGTCGACCGCCTGGATAAATCCGTCGTCCAGATTCAGCGTGCTTGCGCCCGAGTCACCCATCCGCAGATCCCTGGCGACGAACGACGCGCCGCCTGAGACGGACATCGCACCGCGGTCAATCAAGGCCTCCTTGCCGACTCGCAACATACTTCCTTCGCCGTCCACCTTGAACTCGGCAGTGCTGCCTTGAATGAGCAGCGCAGGGCCACAGTTTGTCTGCCCGGTGATTTCGTATTCGTTGCCTTTGATGTCAAAGTCGACGTCGCCCAACAGAATCTCGAGAGAGTTCGTCGTGGTCGACGCCAGAAACTCGACGGGTGTAAAGCCGGACGTTTCGAACCGGGCGATGTCTGTTTCGGTTGGCGGGCCCGCAGGATTCCAATTCGCGCTGCCGCCGAACGTGATTCCCTGATTCGGCAGCCAGGAGTAGACCGGGCACGAACATTCTGCACGTGTTCGTTTGCCGACCGCGGAGGCACAGCCAAGATCGGCACGCCAGATCTCGGTGTTGCCATCCGGGTTTGTGCCGGATCCGCCAACGACGGTCCCGTCGTCGGAGAGGTATT
>JAGQWL010000466.1 GCA_020437385.1 Bacteroidota bacterium | reverse complement strand
TAATCTTCTGCAGACCGATCACGCAGTTCTCGAGTCCCTGCTCGTCGTCCATCCCTTCTCGGTTACCGGAGAAACAAATAACGTTCGGAATGTCGGCGGCCGCTGCCTCGCGCAGGCGCTTGTCAAAGCCAGGAATCAACCACTCATGGTTCTCGATGCGATTGAATCCTTTTGTGATTTGACTCGCACCATTAGCCATGGCGCACGTCATGCCATGCTTCTTGAGAACCTGCCAGTCGTCGGGATCGAGGAGTTCGACTGACTCAAGGCCCGCCGACTTGCCCGCAAGTGCCAACTCCTCGACGGTGAGATCAGGGTAGCACCACTTACAGACGGAGTGCCGGAGACCACTTTTCGGGCTCAATTGTTCGTCAACGCGACTGTCGCCAGTGGGCCGACTCGAAAGTGGTGAATACGTGTTGGTTGCCACCGACAGGGTTGTTGCGGCAAGGCCGCTCTTGACGAATGTCCGCCGTTTCATGCCGATTACGAGGTTTCTGGTTTCACTGATTGTATTGTAAGACATTTGGCGGGATAAGTGGTATTGGAGTTCGTTGAGTAACGGGGCCCCGTTCGGTCTGGCCGGTTCGCGGATTCGATCGAAAATTGTATAATCCGGTGTGCACAGTCCTTTCCAGTGCCGAAATCGAAAATGTCAACGCTGTTTGTCGGAATAGACTCGGGCGGAAGTACCAGTAAACTCAAGGCCCGTACGTCCGACGGTTCGGCCGAATTCTCGCTCATCTCGGCCGGTGCTAATCCCAAGCGCATCGGTTTTCCCACCGCGGCAGACCGGCTCGCGGAGCTGGCCGCCCGTGCTTACGCCGAGGCGGATGTGGAGGGTGGTCTGATCGTCAGAATCGGTGTTGCCGGCGTTGGGCGCCGTGGTGATCAAACGCACCTGTCGGTTGCGGTTGGTGAACGGCTTTCGACGATGGTCGGCATGGATCGTCGCGTGGATGTCGTGGTTTGCACCGACGCCGAGCTTGCATTGGCCGCAGCCTTTGGCGACGAAGCCGGGGTTGTGGTTATCGCAGGAACCGGATCGATCCTGATATGCCGGACCGTTGATTCAGACATTCTGCTTCGCGGAGGATGGGGTTTTCGCCTCGGAGACGAAGGCGGGGGCTACCAGATTGGCATCGAAGCGCTGACGCGCCTCGCGTCCGACCTGGAGTCCGGATGGTCATGTGACTTGACGCGCTACGTTGCGGACACGTTTGGTCTGTCGGGTCGCGACGAATTGATCTCGTTCGTGTACGACCAGGACCGAAGCGCCGAGGTTGCACCATTTGTCATTCAAGCAGCCGGCTTGGGAGATGGCGATGCAGCCGCCATCCTGGACAGGCAGGTCTCGTCGCTTGCTGCTATGCTCGTCCGGTTGAGCAATAGCGAATCCGAGCGGCTGCAGACACGCTATGTTCTTTCAGGTGGGCTGGTCCGAGAGCCCCATTACCGCAACACCGTCAGGTCTCACATCAAGCGACTGCTGCCTGAATGGGAGCCTGCAACGCCTAGGCTTGCGTCCGCGGTCGACGCCGCTCTGGACATGGCTGAAGCCGTTGTGTGAATTGACAATCGTAAGGTCCTCTGTCTCACCATATCGTACAATGAAGAAAATCTCCTCGATAATTCTGGCCGTGGTTGCGCCATTACTGCTGATGCCGACAAGCGCGACCGCGCAGGTTGGCGAATCGAGCACGGTCTCGGCGGCGGAAATGGAGTCATCGGTACCATCCACGCCTGCTGCTGTCAGGAGCCTCGGAGCAGTGAAACGTGACTCGCTCTTTTCGCAATCGCGATTTCGATCCGTCCCGGCCGCCAACGTTGGCCCGACGGTCATGAGTGGCCGCGTGACGGACATAGCTGTTCATCCGAAAGACCCAACAGTGTTCTACGTTGCCTACGCCTCTGGAGGGCTTTGGCGAACGGTGAACAACGGTCAGTCGTTTGAACCGATCTTCGACCACGAGGCGACGATGACAATCGGTGCGATCGCTGTCGTCTTCGGAGAGACCAGGGGGGCCGACGTTATCTGGCTTGGGACGGGCGAATCCAATTCCAGTCGCTCGTCATACGCTGGTGATGGCATCTACGTAAGTCGCGATGGGGGAGCGACGTGGAAGAACGTTGGTCTCACCGATTCACATCATATTGGCGAGATTCTCGTCAGCCCCGATGACACTGAAAGCGTTCTCGTTGCGGCAGTCGGGCACCTGTATTCCGGCAACGCTGAGCGTGGCGTATTTCGATCGACCGACGGAGGCGCCAATTGGGAACGTGTTCTTTTTGTCGACGATAACACCGGTGCCATTGCACTTCGAATGGAGCCAGGAAACCCCGAAGTTATCTATGCCGCGATGTGGGAACGGGAGCGGCGCGCCTGGAACTTTGTGGAATCGGGCAACGGATCAGGAATCTACAAGAGTCGTGACGGCGGAAAAAACTGGAAGAAGATATCCGGCAAGGGTAGCGGATTGCCGGACGGCGCTGGGATGGGACGTATCGGGCTTGCCATCAGTAATGCTGCGCCATCTACCCTGTACGCGCTGATCGACAACCAGAATCGACGTCCGGCGGAGAAGGAAGACGAGGAGGCTGAGGACACGTTGACCCGTGACGCGCTGCGATCGATGACGCGCGACGCGTTTCTGAAGCTCGACAAAAACTTGGTGGAGGAGTACCTGACAAGCAACGGTTTTCCCGAGAAGTACGACTATGACACGGTTGCCGTCATGGTACGAAATCGGACCATCGAGCCGGTGGCACTTGTCGACTACGTTGAAGACGCCAATCAACAGCTTTTTGACACACCTGTAATCGGGGCGGAGCTGTACCGAAGTGACGATGCGGGCCAGAGTTGGACCCGAACGCATACCGAGTTCATCGACGGACTCTACAATTCCTACGGATACTACTTCGGCGAGGTCGCGGTGTCCCCCCAGAATGTTGATCGCGTGTACATTATGGGTGTGCCACTCCTTGCCTCATCAGACGGCGGTAAGACATTCGATAGCATCGGCGGACCCTCGGTGCATGCAGATCACCACGTCCTCTGGGTCAGCCCCTCCAGGGAAGGACACCTGATTAACGGCAACGATGGCGGCTTGAACATCAGCTATGACAACGGTGAAAATTGGTACAAAGCCAACTCGCCGGAAGTGGGCCAGTTCTACGCCATCCAGGTGGACAATGCGCGTCCGTACAACGTTTACGGCGGCTTGCAGGACAATGGCGTATGGTACGGTCCAAGCAACTACTCAGCGTCGTCGCGCTGGCACGCGAGCGGTGAGTATCCGTGGAAAGCGATTGCCGGCGGTGATGGCATGCAGGTGGAAGTTGATACCCGGTCGAACGACCTTGTGTACACGGGCTCGCAGTTCGGATTTTATTCGCGCTACGATCTCGATTCCGGCGACCGGATTTCGATTCGCCCCCGGCATGATCTTGGGGAACGGCCGTTGCGATTCAACTGGCAGACGCCGGTGCACTTGTCGAGACACCAGCAAGATGTGCTGTACATCGGTGCGAACCGACTGTATCGTTCGTTGAATCAAGGTGAGGATCTTAAGCCAATCTCGGGAGACCTAACGAATGGCGGTCGGCAAGGCGATGTGCCGTACGGCACGCTCGCCACTATCGACGAGTCACCGCTGCAATTTGGACTTCTCTATACCGGCTCGGACGATGGCCTGATCTACGTCTCAAAGGATGGAGGTGTGGCGTGGACACGTGTTTCTGACAGCCTTCCGCGGGACCTGTGGGTGAGTCGGGTAGAAGCGTCCGCCCATTTGACGTCACGAGTCTACGTTAGTTTGAACGGCTACAGAAGCGATGACTTCGCTTCATACGTCTTCGCGTCGGACGACTACGGCAAAAACTGGTCCCGCATCGGGCGGGACCTGCCTGTGGAGCCTGTCAATGTTGTCCTTGAGGATCCGTCGAATGAGGACGTTCTCTTCGTCGGCACGGACCACGGACTGTATGTGAGTGTCGATCGGGGAAACCATTTTGAGGGCGTTTCTTCGGATATGCCGCGCGTCGCCGTACACGATCTGAAGATTCAGGAGCGTGAGGGTGACCTGCTAGTTGGCACGCATGGACGATCCATCTACAGGATTGATCTCGAATACATACGAGCCCTTGCGGGCCGGAGAGGCGAGGCGCCACTCTACGTGTTTGAGATTCCGGATGTCAACTACAGCGAGCAGTGGGGTACCCGGCGTACGATCTATTCGGCAACTTTCGAGCCGGATGTCGACTTTGTCGTTTCCTCGACAGCCATGGGCCCGGTTCGATTCGCGATCTCCGCAGACGACGACACGGTACTGAAGGAGTGGACGGTGGAGTTGGATCGCGGTCTCAACTACCTGAGCTACGACTTAACAATCGACCCGGCGAAACTGCCAACGAAACGCAAAGCCAACCCTTACTCAGACTGGACATCGGCAGATGACGGCCACACGTACCTTCGCCCGGGAACGTACGTTGTCAATGCGATTGGCCAAGACGGTACGGAGGCAACGACGAAGCTCGTCGTCAAGGAGCGGTCAAGAGGAGGGCGTCAAGGCGCTGCAGCCAGCGAAGCGTGCGTAGAATCGGACGCTGACGCGTGCAACTGATCAGTGGTCGGCTGTCTTGACGCGACCATCAGCTCCCTCAGGTACGCATCCCGGAGTTCTGCGAACAGCGCGACGTTTTCGTCGGACACGGGCTTTGCGGATGGGAATGCCTCCTTCATCGGGTCGACCTGACTGCCGTTCTTCCAGAACCGGTAGCAGACGTGAGGGCCCGTCGCAAGCCCCGTGCTTCCGACAAACCCGATGACATCTCCCTGACGCACGCGAACACCAGGTTTGATGCCGTCGGCGATCTTCTGCATGTGCAGATAGGCCGTCGTGTAGGTGCCGTTGTGCCGAATCTTCACATATCTGCCATTGTACTGTTTGCGCTGTGCTTCCATAACAACGCCGTCACCGGTGGCCCGTATGGGCGTGCCGTACGCGGCGGCGTAATCTGTCCCGAGATGCGAACGGTTCCGCTTCAATACCGGATGAAAGCGTTTGAGCGAGTACCGGGAAGAGATCCGCGAGTACTTGACAGGAGCTTGGAGGAAGGCCTTCCGGAGGCTCTCGCCCTTTTCGTCAAAGTAGGCGACATCTCCCTCTTCGGGGAAATAGAAACCCAGATAGTCTGCGCCGGAGTGGACGAAGCGTGCGGCGTACACGCGTCCCACGCCGATCGGCTTGTCTCCCACCAGACGCTCTTCGTAAATAACGTCGAAGGAGTCGCCCTTCTGGATTCGAAAGAAATCAATTTGCCAGGCAAAGACTTCCGACAATTCGATTGCGAGTGAAGGATCCAGCGCCTTGTCGACCAGCGTTTGATACAGAGAACTGCTTATGGAGCCGCTTGCGTGCCTCCGATTCACCGTGACGGGCCGGGATTCCTTCCGAACGAGCAACGAGTCTTCAAGTTGGAATACGACGTAATCAACTGAGTTGTGCTGGTACACCATATAGCTGGGCTGAGACGCCGAGTCCGATCGGAAGTACAAGCGATACTTGTGTGATGCTCTCATATCACGCAAGTCAAACACGTTTGTTGAATAGTCAACGAGTCGCGCAATACTGGGGTAGGGGACGCCTGCCTCCGAGAGCAGGTCCGAGAAGGTTTGATTCCGTTTGATGACGGCTTCCCGGAAGGCAAATCGCGTTGAGTCGAAGCCGAAGTGGTCCCGGTTCAAGAGCACAGCGGGGTCAGCTGTAGAGTCTGCGACAAGGGCCGAGGGGGGGCTATCGGCTTCAGTTTCGCGACCGTCGCATCCAACGAGCAATGCGGACAAGATGGCCATCGGCAGAAAAGTCCATGCGATAACTTGCAGTGGCCGTCGCACGGATCGCGTCTCTGCCCGTTGACGCGTGGAGGCAGATTCGGTCATTCCGGGTAAGTCTTCGTGGTGGTTGACGCCTCGTCAAGTATACAATCGACAAGCGAATGATACGGCACCCGTGGGCGTCGGTGTTACGAACGGTTTTCGGGATGCCACTCTATGTCCTCCTCATCCAGATTGTAGTTCGTCCAGCGGGCAAGGACAAAGAGAAAGTCGGACAGCCTGTTTAAATAGATCGGTATAAGTGGATCAATTTCAACCGATTCATCAAGTTTTACTGTAGCTCGTTCGGCGCGACGGCATATGGTGCGGGCAAGGTGAATCGCGGCTGCTGCCCGGGTTCCACCCGGCAAGATGAATGATGACAGGGGTGGAAGAACATCTTCCATTTCATCAATCCATGTTTCGAGACGGGTAACGTCTGCCTCGGTGATTCTGGGAATGACAGGCCGAGCGCCTGCCGGTGTGGCAAGCTCGGCGCCAATTACAAAGAGATGTCCCTGCACCTGGTGCAGCCGCGAGCGAATCCACTCGCGTTTCAACTCCGCCAGACCTGCTGATACGATTTCCGCAAGCGCGAATCCGACCGCCGAGTTGGTTTCATCAACAGTGCCATACGAATCAAGTCGCGGGTGACTCTTTGGTACCCGATCCCCTCCGAACAGCCCGGTCTCACCATCGTCACCGGTACGTGTGTAGATTTTCAATTGGCGTACAATGTGTTAGTTAGGTGAGGTAAAGTGAAATGACAGGTGGCCGTCATTCGTTTCTGTTCGAATAGCGTTCATTCGAAAGACCTCGCGTATGAGATCTTCAGTCACCACGTCGCGTGGGCTACCGATGCGCTGCATCAGTCCGCGGTCGAGCACACATAACTGCGATGCGTAGCGCGACGACAGTTCAAGGTCGTGAAAAGCCGAGACAACCGTCAATCCACTCTCGACCCGATCACGAACAAGATCCATGAACGAATACTGATGATGCACATCAAGGTGGGCGGTCGGCTCATCAAGCAAGAGCAGTGAAGGTCGTTGCAATAGTGCCTGTGCAAGGAACACGCGTTGGCGCTCTCCTCCGGATAATTGCATCACTGATCTCTTCTGAAACCCGCCAAGATCGACAGACTCGAGCGTGGCTGCCGCCAGATCCCTGTCCTCGCGCGTCGCAATGGACAACAGCGACCGGGTGGGGTTAAGCCCCAGGAGCACGAGTTCCTCAACCGTGAAGTCAAACAGGAGCGGCGCGGATTGCCGGACAAAAGCGATCCGTTGTGCGAGAGCTCGCTTGGAAAGATCTCGGATTTCGTCCCCGGCGATGCGGATCGATCCGGCATACGGAATTAATCCGCCAATGGCCGACAGGAGGGTGGACTTCCCGGCACCGTTTGGCCCGAGCACGCCGAGCCATTCGCCCGCACGCAGCGTTAGTGATAGGTCCTGTAGAACCAATGAATTAGCACGCCGGACGGAGCATGTGTCAACTACAAGTAGGTCCAATTTCTATCGCGACTTTTTCCTCCTGCTTGAAAAAAGTCCCACCCTGCACGAGTGGAACACCCAATCCGAGTCCGATTATACGACTCACGAGGTAAGTCGATTCCCGGCATACCCTTTGATTCTGGTCCGGCAAAGGCAACATGTGCGAAGCCGCCAGCCTTCTCCTTTTAAAGCGATGCCGAAAGTTAACTGTCTGATTATACGGCCCGAACCTGTGGCTGCTCTCCTGATTCTCGTAGCGATAGTTACGTCCGCGTGCGATTCTGCAAATGAGCAGAAGTCGTTCCTCGATGACGCGCAGGCAACGCCAACTGGATTCACGTCAACGGACGCGAATGGCGGGGTCACGGCCGACGACGCGGACGATTGGCGCACCGCACCCGTCTACGTAGGCCGAATCGTGGTCGATCCCGCCTATCCGAATCCTTTTTCCAACGGGGTTGTCACCGTTCCGTTTCGCGTCCTGCAGTTCGACGAAATCGCCGGCGGCTTGTTTGTTCGTGCCTTTGATACGCAGGGACGTCTGTTCTCACTCGGCGAGGTGCTCGACACGAGTTCTCCCGGACTCTACACGGTGACGATCAACCCGGCGCAACTCAGCACCACGGGACTCCATCGACTGTTCATTCAGGACGTCTTCGGAGAGATCGTCTCGTACGGCGACCTCATGGTCAACTAGGATCAGCCTCTGATGCAATCCGTGTACCTGATAGCAACGCGCTGCTCGGCGATCGCACGTCGATCTGGACGATCGGTGTGGTCGCGCGCGATCGCGTTGATCCTGCTATCTGCGTTTACGGCGTCGGTGATCGCGCTCCCGGCGAACGCCCAGGATGCCTTCTCTCGAATCGGCTTTGGCGCCGACATTGCGAAGGACGTCCGCCATGCAGACTTTCAGAAAATCTGGTCGACTGGTCTGGCAGCCGATGTCTATGCGGAGACGCCGTTCTACCTTGGGCAAGTCAGAATTGCCGCGCGCTACCTCCACGCGGTGTCGACTTCGGTAACGGACATTCGAACACTCCACGTTCGCGCATCGTGGGGACCCGTCGTACCACTTGGCAACAGGGTCGTTGTTACGCCAGCCGTTTCGGTCGGGAATCTCCTGATGTCGTTCCAGGACGAGCCCGTTTCGTTCCGTCGACAGGAGAGTGAGCTCGCGTTTGGCGCGTCAGCAGGTTTTGCAGTCCGAATCTCCGACAATCTGTCCTGGGTTGTGTCGACAGAGTTCGTCCACGCCTTCACGTCCCGTCCGGTTGACTTCACGTTTGTCTCCAGCGGGATCAAGTACGAACTGCATTCGCCCGATTGGCTTCGGCGATTCCTCGACTGATCGTGTGGCGAAACCGATACATATCCGCAATCGGCTGCCTGGCGTATGTTTTCGCCTGCCAGGATGTGAACGCACAGTTCCTGACTGATGGCGGCCAGACCATTACTGCGGCGGAACTCCGCGCATCCGGCGTCACGCGGCTGGGTAATGTTCTGATGTTGGTGAACGGTGCGCGCTATTCGTCTATAGACGGGTTTACCGTGGTGCCCTCGTTTGCCGGGCTGGCGCCACTTCAGGATAGATCCTGGACCGTTGAGGTTGATGGTCTCCCTGTCGAGGCCGGCGTGCTTGACGTCGAAAACCTCAATGCACTTTCGATTCCCGTTACCTCTGTCGACAGCATCGTGGTTCGAACACAACCCTCCATCGTTCGAGGGCGCCTGCAGCAGGGTGGTGTTGTCAGGGTCTATACTCGAGGTGCCGCTCCTTCCGGCTATCACGTGCGAGCGACGATGTCGGCGACCAACGAAACCGGTGACCCTGGTCCGTTTCGGTATGCTGATCCCGACCTCGCGAATAGAAACGTCGATAAGGAAGGACCGGACGCGAGTCTGGATGTGGGGCTGTCGAATGCCGGCCTGAGCGTCTCTGCGGGAGGAGTCTATCAGCAAACGATACCCTCGGATCCGGCAGTGTTTGCACGCAATTACAGGGCTTTCGACAAGCCTTCTACGCCCGAAATGCGGGTAGTGGCGCCGTTCGTAAAGGGCGGCTATGCTGTGGGTAGATTGTCCGGAGCACTTCGCGTGTCCGGAGCGGTGTTCGACGACATGATGTACTCGCGCGAAATCGCCAGGGAGGTCCCGGCACAGTACCGCCGCGTCAGTGTCGCCGGACGCACGGGTTGGCAAGACGATCGCGGAACGAGCTGGACGACCGAATACGATTTTTCGTCGCGGACGGTATCCAATAACCCGGGCGCGACGCGGATTCCGCTGGATTGGCTGGAGGAGAGTGGCTCGGTTTCCGTGTACAGGACCGGTGCGATCCGAAAGGCCCGTCTTGCGTCGGGAATTTCCACAAGTTACCTCTCGGCGAAATCGCGCGTCGGCCTTCCACGGCGTCAGTCAATCTGGTCGCCACGCGTATTTGCCTCGATACAGCAGGACGGTGAGAAGTCTCGTGCAGCCGTCGATGTTTTCGCTGCGTATGACGACACCGGGGTTGGGGGTGGCGGCTCGGCATTGTTCGGACGTCGCCTGGCGCCGGATCACGAGATGATCCTCAGCGGCACGCTGGTGCAGGTGTTGCCGAGTGAAACGAACCCTGTCGCGTTCTGGGCGTATCGCGGACTTTCGTTATTGCCTGAGTCCGATTTTACGAGTCGAGGAGGAGAGAAAGAGATGCGGTTTGCCTCATTCGATCTTCTCTGGCGCTGGTCGCCGGCCGCCAACGCGACTGTTACTTCGAGTTCGTTCGCGCGCCGTTTTTCCGGTCTGCGCTATTCAGAGCGTGAAATATCGGCAGATGGAGTTGGATTTCGTGTTGCCTCCCGCGAGTACTCGGCCGCGTGGGGCGCGACCGTTGGAATCAACTCGGTTGCACAGTACGCCGTCGGTACGAACTCGTATTCGATGTCTTTCAGCTATCAAACCGTCCTGGCTGGTAATCAGTTGTTTTACGATGCATTCAGCACGGTTCCACGACGACAGGTGCGACTCGAGGCGATCAACGGCATCGGCGATCGTTTTTCGATCAAGAACACCCT
>JAGQWL010000465.1 GCA_020437385.1 Bacteroidota bacterium | reverse complement strand
CCGTACGCTCGATCAGCGCGAAATCGACGCGTCCTTCGCCGATGCGGATATTGTCACGAACTGTCGATTCTATCCGCGCGACGAGGCTCCTGCCGTCTACAAGAACTTCGATGACGTAATCGACTCGGTGAAGACGGCAGGACTTGCATCAGAGGTTGCGCGCCTGCAGGAACGATTTGTCATCAAGGACGCGGATAACAAGTACGGAGGGGCCGCCTAGCGTCTGCGGCGCACGGCCGAATGAAGTGATAGACATTGATGGATCCATCGGTGAGGGCGGAGGCCAGGTGCTGCGAACAGCACTTGGTCTTTCGCTCGTAACCGGAAAACCGTTTCGGATTTTCAACATACGCGCCGGACGCAGGAAGCCGGGACTTCTGCGGCAGCATCTCACCGCGGTCGAGGCTGCAGTGCGAGTCGGTGCGGCACACGTCGCCGGCGCCGAGCCAAACTCGACGAATCTGACATTCGAACCGTCCGGTATCCGGCATGGCGCGTATGAGTTCTCCATCGGAACCGCCGGAAGTACGACGCTGGTGCTGCAAACAATTCTACCGGCCCTTCTCGTTGCCGAGGGCCCATCGACTATCACGCTCAATGGTGGGACGCACAACCCGATGGCGCCACCGTTCGAATTCCTGGCCGACTCGTTCGCGCCGCTGGTATCCCGGATGGGCCCGTCCGTTGACGTCCGTCTGAACCGATACGGATTCGCACCGGCGGGCGGCGGACAGATCGTCGCTCATATCCAACCCCGAGCACTCACACCGCTTCACATCGGACGGGCTGCGGAACTGCGCACACCCATGGCCGAAGCTATTGTCGCGCACATCCCGATCTCGATTGCGGAACGAGAGGTTCGCATCGCACGAAGGCGCTTGAGCTGGCCGCCGGATTCCTTTCGCGTCGACTCCACAAAAGACTCCGATGGTCCGGGCAACGTCTTCACCCTGAAGTTCACCACGGCGGACGTGACGACTGTCGTGACCGGGTTCGGTGAGTTCGGGGTGCGTGCCGAGGCTCTCGCGCATCAGGCGTGCGAGTCCGTTCGACGCATGCGTACCTCGGGAGCGTCCGTGTGTCGCCACCTTGCCGATCAGATCCTTCTCCCGATGGCAATGGTCGGCGAGGGGTCGTACTATTCCGAACCGCTGTCGACACATGCGACAACGAATATGGAAACGATCCGCCAATTCCTCAAAGTAGAATTCAGGGTTGATGAGGTCGCGGACCGACTCGTGCGCGTGAGCGTGCGTGAACTTCGCGGGCAGGATCAAGCTCGGCCATTCGTCACTTGACATGATGCACGATGGAGCGCAGATATCAGACGCACTGTTGTCCCAGCCAGACGGCGATCGCGATCTTCGATCGCGGAATCGAGGAAGATAGGAGTCGAGGAAGATAGGAATCGCGGAAGATAGGATTGCTCGATCGGGAATGATGGAATGATGGAAAGAAGGAATGAAGGCGACCGGACGATCGTATCTGGCTTTACGCGACGCCACAAATTGAACCCGGATTCGAAGACTCCTGCTTTCCAGGACGCACGCCACAGATCTGTATTGAGGCGTACTTCGGGTGTCCTGGGTGTCATCCTTGCCGGACTGCTCGGCGGATCGGGCTGCGCGACGGTCAACACCTTCGAGACGGCAGAGGTGTTGAAACCCGGGCACACAACGCTGCTCGTCGGAGTTGTCCTTGGCGGTTCACCGATTGACGAGCGGAATCAGGAACCGCGGAAAGGGGCAATTCCCTTCGGCGAAGGCCTACATCTTAAGGCGAGACTCGGCCTTCTGCCCCACTTTGAGGTCGCCGTTCAAACCAACGGCGGAGCATTCGGCTATGGCGCGAAGACCGGCATATCGACCGGACGATTCAAGGTTGCCGCGGGCTTCGGTCGCGGGATGGGCGGCGCCGAGGGAAGCGGATTGAATGGATATGTGTCGCAGGATATCCGGACGACTTTCGGCGGAATCACAGTCGCCTTCGACAATGTCTACGCTGGTTACAGATTGACGGACTATCGCTGGTCGAAGAAGGTCCCCGACCGCAATCGGGAAACCTTCAACGCGGTCGTTCCCGGAGTTGTGATCGGAATGGTCGGAACGCACGGGCAACGAGCCAACCTCGTCGCGGAATTCAACGTCACCAGGTTCCCTGAGCGACTGCGAGGTAGTTTCGGTGCCGGCGTTCGGATTCAACTTGGAGCCCTATGGAACCGATGAAGTCGCCAGGGCACACCAACTGATCGCTACGCTGCCCCCTATCGGGCGCCAAACGGACCGGAATCTCGATCTGACAACGGACAACTTCGTCAGACGACTTCGTCAGACAACTGCTCACTTCGCGAGCGAAGCGAGCGACTACTTCCCCCAGTTCGGCAGCGACAAATCAATCCGGTCGTGGTTCAGCTTGCTCTGAACCAACAACAGGCTGTCCATCTGCGCGAGTCGATCCGCGTAGTCGGGGTCGCCGGCAAGATTCACCGTCTCATTCGGATCATCCGCCAGATTAAACAGCTGCACCGTGTCGACACCGTCCACATTGTACCGGATGATCTTCCAGTCGTCCGCCGTTCGAACGCCGCGTTGCAGATCCTTGTACGCGTAAAACACGGCGTCGCGCACCGTGGCATCCGGCCGCCGCAGCACGGGCACGAGACTCTGCCCGTCAACCGTTGCCGGAACGGAGATGCCGACCAGCTCAGCAAGGGTCGGGAAAACATCGTACTGATAAACGAGCGCGTCCCGCTGTTCGCCGCGGTTGATCCCCGGACCCGAGATCACCATCGGTATCCGCATCGAGTGGTCGTAAAGATTCTGCTTGCCCATGAGCCCGTGACTGCCGACGGCAAGTCCGTTGTCTCCCGCGTAGACGACAATCGTGTTTTCGCGAACACCGGTCTCCTCGAGGGCGTCGATGAGCCGACCGATCTGCGCATCGACCTCGCTGATCATTCCGTAGTACGCTGCCAGTTCAGACTTAACGATCGCCTCAGTCCGCGGATGTGGCGCGAGCATCTCGTCGCGAACCTTCAACTCACCGTTGTCGAAAGGATGCTCGGGCAGATAATTGGCCGGAAGCGAAATCGAATCCGCCACATACGACGACTTGAAGGGCTCGGGCGGTGTGCGCGGATCGTGCGGCGACGTGTACGCCACGTAGGCGAAAAAAGGAGCGTCAGATTCCTTGCGCGAGCGGATGAAGTCGACCGCAGCGTTCGTGAACAGTGTGCTTGAAAAGATGTCGGACTGCTCCTTCGTCGAATCAGGGTACGCGCCGGTGGGGTCGTAGTGGTGAATCCACGGATGCTCCTGTCCGCCGTTCTGCGGCCACAACATTCCGCCGAAGAAAATGTTTTCGCCGAACTGAAACGCGCGATTGAATGCGGGTCGATCGTTGTGCCACTTGCCGGTTCCGAATGTGGCGTAGCCGGACGCTGCGAACTGCGTCGGCATCATGATGTGGCCCTCTGGAATGATGTCGCCGGAATCCTGCAGGTCGAAAAGGCTTCGGCCGGTCATCAGCATCGCGCGGCTTGGCGCACACAACGCCCCGTGCATGCCGCCCATGATGTGGGCGCGGGTGAAGGAGGTGCCCTCACGAACGAGGCGATCCAGGTTGGGCGTGGCGATCTCGTTGTTGCCGAGCGAATGCAGCGTGTTGTACCGCTGGTCGTCGGTGTAGATGACGAGGATGCTGGGGCGGGCGTTTTCAGGGACCTCGCTTTCGGCACCGGTGACGTCGGCGTCACAGGTGAGACGTGTGAGAAGCAGAACGAGGAGAGTGGCTGTTTGAAGCGGTCGCACGTGGCGGATGCGGGAGGAAGAGGAAAGTAGGAGCGGAGGAAAGTAAGAAAGTAGGAACGAAGGAATGAGGGAATGAGGGAATGAGGGCTTTCGCCAGAACGATGTCCCGAGAGCCCCCGCGCGGGACGACATCGGCCCAACAAACGCAACAATCGCTGCTCACCAGACGTTTCGAAGGCATTCCCGGCGCGCGAATACTGTCGCGCCATTCGGTCCTGCATTCGCAAACGGCCATGTCCATCGAACAACGTCCAGATATGAAAGCCAGGCAATTGAAATCAGTCGTCCTCGTTCTCTCGATTTCGATAACCGCATTCGGTTGCAAGTCCAGCGAAAAGTCCACGACAGCGATCGACGCAGCCGGCCCCGCTCCTCTCGAATACGTCGTCAATCTCAATGACCGCTCAGGCGACACCTTCAAGGTGACGCTCTCGGTCGATGACCTGACTGCCGCCAATGCGGTGTACCAGTTCGCCTCGACCGCTCCCGGAACGTATCAGGTGATGGACATCGGCCGGTTTGTGCGATCATTCGAGGCACGCGACGATGACGGGAAGCTGATCCCCTCTGAAAACATTTCCACAAACCAGTGGCGGATCTCCGATCCCACCAACGTGGCAACGATCACGTACTCACTCGCCGAAACGTGGGACACGCCGGTCGACAAGAACCCGGTCTATATGATGGCCGGAACATCAATCGAAGACGACCACGCGTTGATCAACGGGCAGGCGGTCTTCGGCTATCCGACCGGGATGCAATCGCGACCGCTGAAGATCAAACTCGAGTACCCGACGTCCTGGAAAATCGGAACGGCCCTGCAGGCCGACGCCCAGGGTTTTCTCCGAGCGTCGGACTATGACGAGGCGGTCGACTCGCCGATTCTGCTGGGCCGCCTGTCGACAGCATCCGTAACCGTCCGCGGCGCCGACATCGGCATCTACACCTATTCCAAGACCGACAAGGTCACGTCGGACATGGTGCTCGCATCGGTGAAGGACATCCTGGAATCGGCAGGGGATTTCCTCGTTGAGCTCCCGGTCGACCGTTACGCCTTTCTGCTCCACTTCGAAGACGTTTCGATGGGCGCGTGGGAGCACTCCTACAGCTCGGAGTATGTGTTTGCGGAAGCCGGGTTCGAGCAGGCCATCAACCAGGCGATTCCGAGTATCGTCGCGCACGAATTCTACCACATCGTTACGCCCCTCAACATCCACAGTGAGGTGATCGAACACTTCAACTTCGTGACGCCGGTGCCCTCCGAACACGTATGGCTTTACGAAGGAACCACCGAGTGGGAAGCACACATCGCACAGCTTCGCTCGGGTCTCATCACGCTGGACGAGTACCTGTCGCGCCTTTCCGGAAAGGTGAACGCGGACGAGCACTTCGATCCCGCGTTCACGATCAGCCAGATCGGGCTCGAATCCTTTTCCGAAAAAGGCCAACAGGAATGGGGCAACATCTATCAACGTGGTGCGCTTGTGGCCGGCCTGTTGGATCTTCGCCTGCTGGAGCTGTCAGGCGGGAAGCGCGGACTGCGTGAGGTCCTGCTCGAGCTGTCCGACACGTACGGCCCCGACAAACCGTTCTCCGAGAAGACGTTCTTCGATGACTTCGCGAAGATGACGTATCCCGAAATCCGCCCGTTCTTCGACAGGTACATCCGCGACAACCAGCCGCTGCCCTTTGCCGAGTACTACGAAGAGATTGGCATCGAATACCTTCCCGAGTACGCGACCGGCAAGAAGATCCCGATGCTCGGACTTCAGCTCGGCGTCGAGAACAACGAGCTCGTGATGACGGGCACATCCGACGTGATGACGGATTGCGGATTCGAGGTCGGCGATGTCCTGGTCGGCTTCAACGGTGCCGAGGTTTCACTTGCAAACGCCCAGGAGGTCCTCGCCCCGCTGCCCGAGCTTCAGGCAGACGAAACGTTTACGATGACGGTGAGGCGTGACGGCGAGAAACACACGTACTCCTGCGCGCGGAAGCTCATCGATGAAATCCAGGAGCACGTGTTTCGTGTTGATCCTGCAGCAACGCCGCAGCAGGTGGCGCTCCGCAATGTGTGGCTGAAGAACCTGCCGGTTGAGCGGATGTGAGTTACGAATTTGTTGCGTTGCCGTCGCAGCTAGTGTGCCACGATCAACTTCTTCGTCTGCACAGTCCGTCCAGCCGTCAATCGCACGAAGTAGACGCCGCTTGCGAGTGACTTTGTGTCGATCGCAAACTCATACCGCCCCGGCGCCCGCTCACCCTCTGCCACAACTGCTAGTTCGCGCCCGAGGGCGTCGTGTACGGTCACCCTCGCCGAACCTTTCTGATCAAGCGTGAGGCCGACACGCGCGATTCCGGACGATGGATTCGGCCAGACATCACTCAGCCCAATCGCGTCGTCCCATTCAGGACCGACGAGAGTTTCATTTGCTACCGGATAGCCCTCATTCGTTACGACAATCGTGTCGTCGGTGGAGCCATCCCCATCCGTGTCAATGTCAATCGTAACCGTGCTGTCGTTGAGAGCGGACCAGACCGGCCGCACGGTATGTGTTGCACCTGCCGCGATCGCAACGCCGCGATGGAAGAAGCTGCCGCGTCCGTCAGGTCCGGATTGATCGAGTATCAGGTTGTAGCTGCCCGACGCTGAGCTGGAAATCTGAACGGCGGATGTGTCGTCGACGAGCGACAACGCTGCCGAACCCGCATTCGCTGCAGTCAGTCCATCCGCCGTAAACATTCTTGCGGATGACCCGACGGAAGCAATCGCGCTGAGGGCAACAACCCCGTCACTTCCGGGTGACAAGCTTATGGTCTCATTCCCAAGCGCGACCGCGTCCGTCTCGCTCGCCGTTCCGGACGCACGGCGATACCCGAGCGCGACGCGTCCGGATTCGACCTGGAGTGCAGCCGTACCGCGGGCGTTTGTCGTGACCTCGGCCGTGTAGGTCCCCGGCGCCAGTACAAATTCGTAGGGATCGGATGGATAGCCCGTATAGGCGTACCGCGCAAAGGCGTCGTCGAGCGTTTGAGTCACGCTTCCGTCTGCGTAGCTGATATCGCCTGAGGTTCCAACAACCCGTGACCCGGAGCCGGCAAATCGCACCGTAACGTATTCGTCCGCCACGAGTTGCTCCCCCTTCGTTTCGGGCGCTATCGGGTTGTTCTTGCCCGAATTCTTTCCGGACGTGAACGTGTACGGCCACGTCGTGATGCCGCGCTTCAGCACCTCGTCTGCCGTCATCGACAGGTACAATCCAGTCCCCACCCCACCGTGCCAGGCCGGATCGGAATGCGTCCAGCTGTTGGCGGCGGAATCAACTCTAACGTACGCCTGACGCGGCCCTTCGTTGGGATCGAAGATGATGATGTCGTAGATCCCGCCGTCATGGCGGACCATTCCGACCGGTGCGACGGCATGCGCAGCGCCTTTCTCAACCTCATCGGCCTGTTGCAGGTCACTGCGAAACAGCAGGGCGCGGTCGAACAACCGCTGGTCCCGTTCGAACATCTCCTTGAGGTCTTCGACTACCTCGCGAGGGGTGACCTTGTTGATCAGGATGTTCTCCTTTTCGCGACGGTCCTGTGCAGTTGTCTTCTGATAGAGCTGCATCGCGTGAATGACATCGCGCAAGCCGTCGCCCAGTTGTACATCGGCAAGTCGATCCAGTGGTTGATTGCCGAGCCAGTAGTTGCTGAAAGCATCCGGGTTGCCGAACGCGGCCATCATCCCCACGGACATCCCGAAACACGAGCCCTGAAAACCGGATTCGCGATAACCAACGCCGGCGGTCCAGCGCCATACGTTCGCGGCCCACAGATTTACGTCGTTGATCTTGAAGGATGTGAAGTCGATCGGCTGATCGCTGGAGTACGTCGCGTTCTGGCCAAACGCGCGGACCATGGTGTTCCATGTCGGCTGGCGATCCGTTTCGGCATCCCCGAAGTACTCGGGGTCGTAACGGACCTCACCGTACGGTTCGATGTTCTCGTCAAAGCCGTTCTCCAGATCCGAATACGCGTTGTTGGTGTAGTTCCAGTAAGAGACGGGCCACAACGTTTCTTCCGATTGCGCGAATTGCCACGCGTCGAGATCGTAGAAGAACTCCTCGTATTCGGGCGCGGCGACACTGCCCGCGATCCGCGTCAGCACCCACGGATGTCGGATCCGGAAGCGTTCACTGCGCAGCTCGGACTGATCGTTTGCCGCATCGACGACATACAGGTACGTCGATGGCGACCGCAGGTCCTCCGGCACGTTCCATTCGTAGACTCCGCCCGATGCCGAGATACCTTCCGCAACAAGTTCTCGCGGGCCATTCGGATCGATCGTTCGCACCATGAAAAGGTTGACCAGATCAGCGCCCTCCGGGGCGGCAAATTCGACGGTATACGGTTCGCCCGGCGGAACGATTTCGTCCTCGGTGGGCGCCGTAAACCCAGCCGGGAAGAGACGAGCGACGTAGCCGCCATACACGTTGCCGTTTATTCGCGTGCCCGCCAGCGTTTCTCCGTCGTCGGAGACGAAAACCTGGTACAGATAGGTCCAACCTCCGCTGTCAATTGCGTAGTCCTCCCAAAGAAAATCGGCAAGCGTCCGCATACCTTTCTCGGCGGTCCAAACGAAGGTGACGTCGTTTCCGGTCGGCGGATCGATTGTGCCCGTGATGATCGAACCGTCACCCGACACGGACCAGGCGTAGGAGCGCTCATTAGCGCTGAACATGGTGCCCAACGACTGCGCAACTCCATCGCGCCAGACCGTCGCGCGATTTCCAATCGTGCCGTCGTTTGCGGTACCGACCACTGTCAGTCCGTCAGCCGAAACTGCGTGCGCGGATGCGTAACAGTTGCCCGCGAGACACGGCAGCGCCGTCATCGTGCTGTCCTCCCACCGGAACGCAACCTGGCCGTTCGAAGTCGGCGTCGTGCCGACTATCACACTGCCGTCGGTCGACACGCCATAGGCCTTGCTGTCTCCGAAGGATGAGGCGTCAAGCGCGCCCAGGTTTTCGTATTGTCCGTTGACCCATCGTGCCGCGCGCACCTTCGAGTCAACTGCGGCATCACCGACAATCACCGAGCCGTCTGCATTCACCGCCAGTGCTTCGGAACTGGACTCAGCGTTGGGAACCGGAAGATCCTGACTCTGCGGCGTGTCCAACCAGCGCACGGCACGCGGGGCGTTGAACTGGCCGAAAGGCTGTCCGCCAACTGCGACCTCCTGACCGGCCTCGCCGTTGGAGACGTCGTAAACGCCGGGGGTCCCATCGCTTGCCAGCATCCGAAACTGGCCGTCTCGGAAGACGAACGAGGCAGGTCCGGCCGTACCCGCCGCGACGTTGCCGGCTACGACGCGGCCATCCGGCGACATGCCGCGGACGATGAGCTGCGCGTATCCATCGGGCAACCCGATTTCCTGAATTGATTGGGCAGGTGCCGTCGTCGTGACGGCGCCGAGAATCAGAGCGAGTAGAAGGACACCACGAACGGAGGCCGCGAGAGTGGAGGGCATACAATGAACCGGCTGAGCAAGAGTTTGGTCTACACTAATCCAAACGGAATTGTCCGCCGATGTGGCTCACGGGTCGCAGCGTCGGACGACGCTGCGGAATCGAAGCAGATAGGAAGATAAGAAGACAGGACTGCGCGATCAGAGATCGCGCCGGTTCTCGGGTTGGCTGTGTTGCGGAATCTGAGATTCCGAGATTCCGAGATTCCGAGATTCTTAGATGACGTGGCGACGTGCCACTCCAACCTGCAAGGTTATCGCCGGATCGGGAAACAGAACGTGCCTACTTTCCTACTTTCCTCCGCTCCTACTTTCCTGCAAGGCCTCGATTCTACGATTCTACGATTCTACGATTCTTCAACCGACGATCCCACAACTCCTCACTCCAGCACCACCGTCCCGCCGGTACCAAAGTCAAAGAGCGTCAGCTGCCGTAGCCGGTAGTACGAAAGCCAGCAGTCGCGGAGCGTACGGACGTACGACGTGCGCGCCGAGTCCTTTTCGCGCTGGGCGTTGAAGAGATCCGTGACATCGATCCGGCCGATCGTGTAGCGATTGCGCGCCACCTCAAACCGACGCGTCGCAACCGTGTCCGCCTTCGCTGCAACGCGCACCTGTTCTCTGAGCTGGATGAACCGGACGGCCTCGAAGTAGACGTCCTGCTCGATCTCACGGCGCTCGAGCTCCTGGTCCTCTTCCAGCCGGCGCAGGGACGCGCGCGCCTCCTCGATCTCGGCCTTGCCCCGCCCCCACTGAACGATCGGCACCTGCAGGTTGACGCTGAGTCGCTGCGAGTTGAGCAGGTTCTGATAGACGAGATCGAACGCATCAGCGCTCTGGTTGAGGCCGAACTGCGCTGTCAGGTTCGCACCAAATCCGTTGGACTTGCGCGCCTGATCCAGATCGCGCCGAGCCGACACCTCCTCAAGCTCGAAATTGCGATACGCCGACTGGTGCTGCCGTGCCTGCGCGACGGCAACGTCCGGATCAATCTCATCATCCGGGACATGCGCCGGCGGCTGAACACTGATTTCCGCATCGTAGTCCAGTCCGAGCGCCGTCTTCAGGTTCTGCGTCGCCCGTTCAAAGTCGACGCGCGCCGTGGCCGCGGCGGACTGTGCGTTCAGCAGCTCGAGCTCGCTCTGCAACAGCTCGTTCTCGGCGATCGTTCCGATTTCGTAACGACCGGTGGACAACGCGTAGATCGTGTCGTTAACAGCAATGTTGAACTGCGCATTGTCCATGTCCATCTGCGCGATCACGACATCGAAAAAAGCATTGGTGATGTTCACGGCGATACCCGCCATCTCTTCCGAATACTGCCGTCGATCGACATCGAACTGAAGCGGCTGGATCCGCCGATTCCACTTGAGTGCGTTGAACTGAAAGATCGGCTGAATGAGGCCGACCGAGAGCAGGGTCGACTGCCATTGGCTGAAGTCGAAATCACCGAACTGATCGATTCTGCTGAGCCCGGAGGAAAGTGACAGCGCCCCGCCCGTTCCAGGGATGTTTTGCTGAACCGAGACACCCGCACGCGCGAACGTGCGGCTTTGCTGCACGTAGCGAATCGACCCATCGTCCTGCTGAATGTCGCTGATCGAGCGCTCGAGCCCCGGGCCACTCGCCGTCAGGGAAAGCTGCGGCAGGTAGTCCGTTCGGAACGACTTGAATCCCCACTCGGACTCACGAAAACGGTAGCGGGCGATGCGTGCGCCGGGACTCTCCGCCTGCGCCCGCCCGATGGATTCCTCCAGCGTCAGCACTTCCGCACTATGCGCGTCCGTCTGCCGCGCGTCGGTTTGTTGCGCGTCGGTTTGCTGCGCATTGGCGGCCGGCACGATCAGGGCACTGCCGCCAAACAACGCGATCACAACGAAAACGCGCGCGAACGCGGCAACAGCAATGGGGAAACGACGCGACAACAGTCTATTCATGTCGAAGGGCAAATACTGGATCCTGCAGCGCCGCCTTCCGAGCGGGCCACAATCCGAAAATCAGTCCGATGGCTACGGATACGAAGAACGCGATGAAGATCGAGGGGACGGAAACGGCCGTACCGATGTCGGCAAAAAGCGAAATGCCCTCGCTGATCAGAACACCCAGAATGACGCCGATGAGTCCGCCGGTGATCGAAATCGTGATCGCCTCGATGAGAAACTGGTAGATGATGTCGCGCTCGGTTGCACCAACCGATCGCCGCACCCCGATCTCGCGGATTCGCTCCATCACTGACGCGAGCATGATGTTCATGATGCCGATGCCGCCTACGATCAGCGAGATCGACGCAATCGATGCGAGCACAATATTGAAAATCGTCTGGGTGCGTCGTTCCTGCTTGAGCAGCGCCTCGGGAACCGTGACCTCGAAGTCTACGACACCGTTGTGGCGGCGTTGAAGCATCCGCGTGATGACGTCGGCGACGGGACGCACCCGATGCGATCCATCGACGCGTACAACAAGGCGATCGAGCTGATGATAATTGACGGCGGCATTGTTCGAGTTTCCGCTGTTCTGATTCATCGCCGCGCGTGTGAGGTCGTCCGCCGTCAGCCGTGAACGATCCTCAAACCGCAGCAGCATCGTACTGATCGGTGTGTAAATGTCGAGGTCGAAATTGCGAAGACCCAGTCGTTCGATATTCTTGTCGCTGATGTTTCGCTTCTTCAGAACGCCGACAACCGTGAGCCAGAGATCACCCACCTTCAGTTCCTGTCCGATCGGCTGTTGGTTCGGGAAGAACTTCGTCACCACATCCGCCCCGATCACACAGACGGGTGCGGACAGCTCGATGTGTTGTTCGGAGAAGAGGCGACCCGACTCGACTTCGAAGTCCGATCCGTCGAAGTACGACTCGGTCACACCGACGAGCTTCGTACTCCGCCGATATCCTGACTGGATGGCCGTCGTTTCAACGACCGTCTCCGGGCTCACGCTGGCGACATCGGGAATAACCGCAACGATGCTGGCCGCATCTTCCATCGTGAGCCCCGGTGAGAAGGGTTTCTTTTCTTCCGCTCCCGCGGAGGATCCCGTGCTCTCTTCGACCTTGCCTTCGGTCTGTTCGACAACCGGCGTAATGATGATGTTGTTTGCGCCCAGGAGCCGGATCTGGCTCATGATTTCAAGCTGAGCGCCTTTGCCGATCGCCAGCATCGCGATGACGGACGCCACGCCAAAGATGATCCCGAGGGAGGTCAGGATCGAGCGCGTCTTATTGTGCGCAATCGCCTCGACGGCGACGACGAAGTTCGACGACAGGACTTCGATCATTCCGCATCCACTTCGTCAAGCCGAACCAATCTGAACTGCTCCGGCTCGTCAACCGCCGATAGCAGGATGCGGTCCTTTTCCGTCAGACCCGCCTCAACGATCGCCTCATCTTCACCGAAGAGTCCGAGCCGGACCTCCTTGCGAATGGTCTTGCCACCGCGCCGAACGAAGACGTAAGAAAGCGAATCGCTTGGATGGATACACTCGAGCGGGATCGAAAGGGCGTCCTCGACCTGCGCAACCACGATCGTGTTGCTGGTTGTCATCGACGGGCGGAGCGTGCTGTCCGATTCGGCGATCTCGATCTCAACCTCGAACACCTTTGCATCCGAGTTGGGCCGCTGCTCGCCGATGTTCGCAACAGACGTCACGGTACCCGTCAGCTCCTTGTCGGCATCCGCATCCAGACCCACCTTCACCGGCTGTCCAACCTTGATTTTCTGGATGTCGACCTCGTTCACATACGTGACCGAGTTCATGACCGAGAGGTACGGGTGTGTGGCGACGACGGGGTCCCACGCATTTACCGTCCCGCCGGTCGTGAGCTTTTGTCCGCGCCAGTCGCGCTTGTAGATCACCATGCCGTTTTCGGGTGCGTCGATGGTGAATGAGCTGGCGACCTCCATAAGCTGGTCGAGCTGTCGCCGTTCCTGGCTGAGTTCGGCTTCGACCTCCTGCATCTTCGCTTCGCCCTGCTGGATTTCCGTCTTGTAGCTTTCGCGTTTCTGTTCGAGTGCGCGCTCCGCCTTTTCATAGTCGATCTCGGCCTGTCGCTGCACGGACGGCGGTTCGAACTTCGCCTGGTCGCGCTTGAGCTTTGCCTCCTCCATTCCGTATCCGAGGTTGATCAGCTCATCACGCGATTTCCGAAGCGTCAGAGACGTGTCGAGCTTCGTCTGCGTGTACTGCGACTCGGCTTTCTGGACGGAGGTTTGCGCATCCTGCACACGGCCCGTCAGCTCGGATTTGTCGAGCTCGGCCACGAAGTCGCCCTTCGTTACGACCGTGCCTTCCGGAACGAGCCGAAGAATCTTCATTTCGAAGATCCGCGCCATGCGGGCGCCCGTCGGTCCGTAGATGGACACGGAGTTCTTGGCTTTCAGCTCACCGGTCGCCGTCACCGTTACCTCGAACGGGCCGCGGCGCGGGGAGACGATCAGCTCTTCGGACTCGGCGGTCTCGCCGGGAATGAAGAAGGCGGCCAGAATAACTGCGACGGCAATAACGCCGATCCAGGTTGCTCTCCTTTTGTTCACGTTGCGTTGCTGTGATCAGTTTGTGGGTTCGAATGCGGCCCCGAAGGCCTGCGGGCCGTGCGCCCGATGTAGTTACGACCGCGCCGAACAATCTGGTAGGTTCAGGCGAATCAATTTGCGCTGGTCGGATTAGCGGATCTCGGGCGGGCGCTAAACCTATACGACGAGAGAAATCCGGAATCGTTGCCTTTTGAGAGAAGAATCGCCCATTTCTTTCGCGAGATGTTGCAAAATGGCAACCATCTGCCCGAACGACGAACCAGGCAGCCCCAAATGCCCCGTTTCATCGGGCACCGGAACTCCGGCTCGACTACCTTTGACACGGTGGGTGACGAGAAGGATTACGCCGCCGATGCGGCACCCTCGACCCAGTGGAAGGCCTCTTCGGTTTCGGATGCCTTGAAATGCCGCGCATCGCCCACGAAGGGCTTGCACAACATCACGGCCCCCCCGATCCAGGCCGCATCGCCAACGAACGCAAAGCGTGCGATGTCAGACAAGTGTTTCGCGTCGAACTTGATTTCCTCCCACACTGCCGAAGGTTCGACGCCAGTCAGGCTTTCTGCCTTTACCAGCAGGTTGACGGATCCGTGCTTGTCGATCACGTGCGTCAACATTGGGAGGATTGCTTGATAGTCCTCCTTCGATAGCGTCCCCGACACCTGAAATGCAAGGACATCATCTGAAGCGTCTGGAAGTTGTTTATACATTGTCGATTCCCCGGTATCGGTACTTCCTCTTAATCACTAATATTATTAGACGCATCCAACTGAATGATGGTCCGATGATCAGCAGAAGAGACGCAATCAGGGCTTCCGCAAGTGCCGCCGCCGGCGTCGTCGTGTCCGGCGTTCGGCTTTCGAACCCGCCGGCCAATGGCTCGGCCCGCGATTCGAAAATCCGCTTTGCAGTCATCGGTCTCAACCACGGCCACATCTACGGACAAACGGATGCCGTGATGTCCGGCGGCGGTGAGCTCGTTTCGTTTTATGCAACCGAGCCTGAACTCATCGCGCCGTTTCAGGAGCGGTATCCGCAGGCAAGGCTGGTGCGCGGTGAATCCGAAATACTGGAGGACCCGTCGATCGACCTCGTTGTGTCGGCTTCGATTCCGAACGAACGCGCGCCGCTCGGGATTCGAGCGATGCAACACGGAAAGGACTACCTGGCGGACAAGCCGGGAGTCACGACGCTGGAACAGCTCGCCGAGGTGCGGCGCGTACAGGCGGACACGGGGCGGATCTACTCGATCCTCTACAGCGAGCGCCTGAGCAATCGTGCGGCGCAGCGTGCGGGCGAACTTGTGAAGGCGGGAGCGATCGGCAGGGTTGTCCAGACTATCGGGACGGGGCCGCATCGGATCAACGCGCCCAGCAGACCCGAATGGTTCTGGGACCGCGATCGCTTTGGCGGCATCATCTGCGACATCGGGTCGCACCAGATCGACCAGTTTCTGTTCTTCACCGGATCGACCGAGGCCGAGGTTGTGAGTTCGCAGGTCGGCAACCTGAATCACGCGGACCATCCAGGGTTCGAGGACTTCGGCGATGTGATGCTGCGCGGCAACGGCGGCACCGGTTACCTACGCGTTGATTGGTTTACGCCCGATGGGCTCGGGACGTGGGGCGACGGGCGGCTGACGATCCTCGGCACCGACGGCTACATTGAGCTGCGGAAGTACATCGACATCGCGGGGCGCCCGGGAGACGATCACTTGTTTCTTGTCAATCAGAACGAGACGCAGTACGTCGATTGCTCTGATGTCGAGCTGCCATTCGGGCGTTTGTTCGTGGACGACATCCTGAACCGGACGGAGACGTCGATGTCGCAGGCGCACTGCCTGTTGGCGACGGAGCTTGCGTTGAAGGCGCAGGCTGGAGCGGTTGTGTTGCGCCAGGCCACCCGTCCACTGCACTGAACCTTCGTCCCAAAGTCAGTCATATGAAAAAGCGTGTTGCACGGCTGGGATTGGCACTGCTGACCGTTGTCGTGCAGGCCACCCTCCTCCTCGCGGGCTGCCGCTACGACGACACCGCGGTACAATCAACGTTCCCCGAGGCTCGAAACCCCACGCCCGTCTTCACCAACGGATCCGACGGCTACGCCTGCTACCGTATCCCCGCCATCATCCGCACGCCGAACGGATCACTGCTCGCCTTCGCCGAAGGACGCACCAACGGCTGCAGCGACTTCGGAAACGTCGACATCGTTCTCCGCACGAGCAACAACAACGGCGTGAGTTGGTCTCCGCTGAAGATCGTGGCGGATTTCGACACGCTGCAGGCCGGCAACCCGAGTCCGGTTGTCGACCGCCTCGATGCGAACTTCCCCGAGGGCCGCATCTTCCTCGCCTTCAACACGGGCATCGCATCCGAACAGGAAACACGAAAGGGCAACGGACTCCGCGAAGTGTGGTACACAACGAGCAACAACAACGGCCTGACGTGGTCCGATCCGACGAACATCACGACGAGTGTGCACCGGCCGCTGCGACCGGACATCGATCCTGCGTACAACTTTGCGGATGACTGGCGGAGCTACGCGATCGCGCCCGGACATGCGATCCAACTCACGAACCATCGGTACGCCGGCCGGCTGCTCTTTCCGGCAAATCATTCTGAAGGCGATCCGCTCGATCGGTTCGACGAATACCGCAGCCACGTGTTCTTTTCGGATGATCACGGGCGCACGTGGCAGCTCGGCGGATCGGTCGATGTCCCGAGTGCGAACGAGGCGATTGCCGCGGAGCTTGACGACGGACGCGTCATGCTGAACATCCGCGAACAAAGTGGACGTGAACGCAAGCGACTGGTTGCCACAAGCAGCGACGGCGGCGCCACGTGGGAGAACATACACTTTGACGATGCGCTTCCCGGCCCCGTCTGCCAGGCAAGCATCCTGAACGTTACGTTGGGCGACGGACGCAGCGCGCTTTTGTTTTCGAACCCGGCTTCGACGGAGCGACGCGAACGGATGACGATTCGGACAAGCTTCGACTCTGGGGAGACGTGGCCCATCGCGCACGAGATCGATGCAGGCCCATCCGCTTATTCGGATCTTGTAGGACTGGCGGATGGGCAAATCGGACTGTTGTACGAACGTGGCAACGACGGGGGGATTGTGTTCTGGAGTGGGACGATCGCCTCGCTCGCGAAGTGAGCCGTTGTCTGACCAAGTTGTCAGCGGTCAGTTGTCACTTGTCAGAACTTGTTTCGTCGACTCGTGCTGTTCCCCCGCACGCTCCAGGTCCTTCTTCAGCCGCGTCAGCAACGCAGCGGACGGCGCTGCGTAGCGCTTGATCCAGCGGTCGTAGATGTCCTGAATCGGCGCGACGTTCAGGTAGTTCCAGCGGTGACGGCCCTTACGCTGGACGATGATGAGGTCCGCCTCCTCAAGCACGCGCATGTGCAGCATGACGGTCGTCCGCTCGAGGTGCGGCAGCGCGTCGCACAACTCGCCCGTGGTTTTCGGGGCCTCGCGGATCGCGTCGAGGATCGCGCGGCGGTCCGCGTTGGCGATGGCCTTGAAGACGGTGTCGTTCGCGTCGCTCACGAAGTTGTCACTTGTTGGAATCGGGGAAGAGGGGAATCGGAAAGTAGGAGAATAGGAAAGTAGGATGCGTGCACCCGAGAGTCTCAACAACTCAACTCGCAACTCGCAGCCGTGGGTCAAGTCCTGCTATAGTTGGCGGGTTAATTATGTTAGTTAAGCATGCTACGATAGTACTGATTCGGAGTGGCGTAGCCCAGCTCCAGATGGG
>JAGQWL010000464.1 GCA_020437385.1 Bacteroidota bacterium | reverse complement strand
CCGGGATCGGCGCGGGCTTTCTGCTGAACAGTAGATACGTTGATCAAGGTCAAAACTAACTCAGGTTCCTGGCAGTCTTTCTGTGATCTCATCGAGAGATTTCTGGCAGCCGATGAGGTTCACATCACTATCGACGGGACGTCCGTCAGCGGTTATCGAAGCCCCGACAGTCCGGCGCTTTGGATTCGTGACCACTCGGATATTCTCAGAGCGGGCAGGTTCTACACCGAAGACGTGTGGTCGGCCGCTGAAGCGTTCGCCGATGCTCAAGCGGCTTCGGGTCGAGTATTCGATTACGTCCTGACCGTGGCGGCGACCTGGGCCGGGGAGCGGGAAAACTGGGAGCGATGGGTGCGCGTGCCCGTCGAGGCCGACGTCGAGTATCGACTGGTAAAAGCGGCTTTCCTGGCGTGGCAGGCTTCCGGTGACGACGAGCGCCTCGCACGCATACTCCCGTCGCTGGAGCGGGCCTTGACGTACGCAACAACGCATCCGTCGCGCGTCGATCCGGACACAGGTCTTGTGAAGCGAGCGTACACCATCGACACGTGGGATTTCGATTATACCGCTGGTCGACATCCGTGGCTGAACTTCCAGATTACGGATCACACGTTCTGGGGCATCATGCACGGTGACAACAGCGGCGTATTCGAAAGTGCGTCGCTACTTGCCCGGCTGTATGAGTACGTTGGCGAACCTGAACGGGCCGCTGAATGGCACCGTAAGGCGGCGCACATCAAGCGCGCCGCAAATGAACTGCTGTTCAACGGACGATTCTACACGCACTTTCATAAGCTGGTTGACGTCGCGATAGAGGGCGTAGACGAAAGCGAACAACTTAGCCTGAGTAACGCTTCGGCAATTACCCGCGGGATGGCGACACGCGACATCGCGACGGCCGTGCTGAAGGAATACCAGACCCGAAGAAATCGCGGCACTTCATTCGCCGAATGGTTCAGCATCGACCCGCCGTTTCCAACGGGGATCTTCGGAGACGAAAAGCTTGTGGCCGGCGCTTATGTCAACGGCGGCGTCATGCCTCTCGTGGGCGGCGAAATTGCGCTGGCCGCATTCATTTCGGGGCAGGAGAAGTACGGCGTGCAGACGCTCGAGCAGTATCGGAAAATGATCACAGAAAGTGGCGAGACGTTTCTGTGGTACTTCCCAGATGGTCGCCCATCGACTGTTGACACGAGCACGAGCCCCGATGCGATGCCAACCGACGGATGGGGATCGTCGTCGATGCTGAACGCCCTGATTCAAGGGCTCGCCGGCGTACACGACCAAGGTGCCATGTTCCGCGACATCGTTCTGAGTCCCAGGTGGCTTGCCGCGGGAGAACACTTTGCCGAGGTGGAACTGGCTTACCCGGCATCCGGAGCATCGATGGCGTACATCTTCAACCACGATGCCGATTCGCGCTCAATCGCATTGTCGATCGAACGTACGACCGGTGAGGGACGTATAAACGTTTCCGTGTTATTACCTGAAGGCAGGGACGTGGAGTCCGCGTCGCGAAATGGGCAAGCGTGTCAGGTGACGATGCACCGCGTTGGCGACTCGTCCTATGCCGAAGTGGAGGAGTGCAGCGGGCGAAAGAACGAAATCGAGATCAGGTACAAGTGAAGAACAGAAGACATTTCCTGCAGAGTTTTGCCGTTGGCGTTGCCGGTGCGAGCATGGCCTGCTCCCCCGGAATTGCCGCTGCGGGTAGACCGTCCTTTCCGCCTGACGGTGACCCCGGCGATGAGGAATTCTGGGAGGCGGTGCGCGGGCAATACCCGCTGACGCGTGAACGCGGATATATGAATACAGGTGGGCTGGGGCCGGCACCATATTCTGTCGTAGATGCCTACACATCGATGATCTGGGAGATGGAACGGATCTCGGAACATGGTCATTCTCGTATCGAGGG
>JAGQWL010000463.1 GCA_020437385.1 Bacteroidota bacterium | reverse complement strand
TCCGCATACACCTTGCCCGGGTATCCCTTGATGCGATACGCGCTCTGGCCGGCAACGGACTTCTCGTCGCCCCACCCCTTCTTGTCGGCGGCCGCCTGCTGATAGGCGGTCCGGAACGGGATACCACGCTTCACGAGTTTCAGCGCGTACGCCGTCGCGTACAATTCCTCCGAGCAGGCTTCCTTCATCCGATCCGTCTGAAACCGCACCGTCGGAAGCACAACGTTCGTCGCCTCGAGCATCGATCGCGTCGTAAAGCAACTCCGCATCACCGATTCCTTCGTCAGCTGGAGGTCGCGATGGTAACCGGACGGCAGGTTGGCCGCTGTCGTCAGCAACAGATTCAACTCCGCCACCAGCCGATGGTAGTATCCGCGGGTCAATTCGAACACGTCGGGATTTCGCTTCTGCGGCATGATGCTGGACCCCGTCGAGAACTCCACCGGCATCTCGACAAAACCGAACTCAGCGCTGTTGAAGAGCACCATGTCCGACGCAAGCCGGTTCAACGTCGCGCCGACCTGCGTGAGCGCGTGCACGACCGCCATCTCGATCTTTCCGCGCGAGAGCTGCACCGCCGTCACGTTCTGCTGCACTGAGTCGAAGCCAAGCTCCGCCGCAACCGCTTCACGCGGCAGCGCGAGATACGGTACGCCGTATCCTGCAGCGCTGCCAAGCGGCGACCGATTGACCGACGCGATCGCGCCATGAAGCAGCGCAAGATCTTCCGTCAGAACTTCGGCGTAACCCATCCCCCACAGTCCAAGCGTCGACGGCATCGCGCGCTGAAGATGCGTGTATCCCGGCAGATCGATGTTGTCGAACTGCACGCCGATCTCCGTCGTGATTTCCGCAAGACGGCAGACGTGATCCACGATGTCGTAAAGCATGTCACGGACAAAAAGCCGAAGCGCCGCCAGCACCTGATCGTTGCGCGACCGACCCGTGTGAACCTTGCGACCGACGTCCCCGGCATCATCCGTCAAGAACCGTTCGATAACGGTGTGGCAGTCTTCATCCTCCGGACGAATCATGATCAATCCATCCTCGATCGCGTGGTCGAGCCGCGTCAATGCGGCACCGAGCGTCTCGATCTCTTCGTCCGAAAGGATGCCCGCCTTGTGAAGCCCGTTTGCGTGAGCGCGTGTCGCGCGCGCGTCGTACGCCAGGAGATACGCGTCCCATTCGTAGTCGCTGCCGACCGTGTACGTCATCATCCAATCCGGCGCGACGGGACGCCCCGGCTCGATGCCCTTCAGTGTCGCGCCTTCGATGACTTCGGGCGCGGCGTCCTTCCGCCAGATCGGACCGTCGTGTTGTACCGGCTCCCGCTCCGGCGCGGCGTCCTCTTCGTTTCGCTGATAATCTGAATCCATTCTGTCGCGCGATGTGGTGGCTGATGTAGAGTGTGTAAAACTCGATTCCGTGTTCGACCTGCAGCGTTAGTAGACGATAGTTGCGAAGAGTTGAGACGAGTTGAGACGAATTGAGACGAATTGAGACGAATTGAGTAGAGTTTCGAAGCGTATCGTAAAGTTGCGAAAAGCTGACGATAGTTCAGAACGGCAGAGAAAAGTATCGTAAAGTTTCGAACAGCAGAGATTAATGGAGGATACCAGGGGATGATGGAGGATACCAGGGAATAGCGCCCTGCCGTGCTGCCGCTAACGTCGGAAGTACGCTCGGATCGTCTCCTTGTAAACTTCGACTGCTGCCTCGACCTCGGCCAACTCGATCGACTCGCGACCCGTGTGCGACAGGTTGCTGTCGCCCGGGCCAAGCTTGACGCACGGCACGTCGCGAAGGAAGATCCAGTCGGACATCGTGGGCGACCCGAACGGTTTCATCTCCCGCCCGAGGGTCGTCCCCGCCCGCAGCACAGATTCGACAATATCAGTATCGGATTCTGTGGACACGGGATGAAATCGGTCGGAATGGACATTGACTTCGCCCTCCAACGTGTCCGAAAACAGGGCCGTCAGCTCCTCGTGCGTGTAGACCGGGGTGGAACGGACGTCGATCCAGAACTTGCACAGGTCCGGCACCACGTTGCGCGCGGTCCCGCCCTCAACAACGGTAACCGTCGACGTGACGGGGCCCAGGTAAGAATCGGCCTTGTCGAACGTCATTGACTGCGTCGCCAGAATGTCGCGCGCCGCAATCTCGATTGCGTTGATTCCCTCTGCGGACCTTGCCGCGTGCGCCGAGCGGCCACGACAGTCGACGCGGAGAATCAGCAGACCCTTCTGCGCGATACACGGCTGTAGCTGCGTCGGCTCTCCCACAATCGCGGACGAGACGCGCGGCAGCTTCGGCCGTGTATCCTCGAGTCCGTTGTATCCGCCGCCGAGCTCTTCGCATGTCGTCAACGCAACAACCACGCGACCGCCCTCGGGACGCCACCCTTCGGCGGCAAGCTGCAGTACCGCCGCCGTCATCGCAGACCCGCTGGCCTTCGCGTCCACCGATCCTCGTCCGAAAAGGCGTCCGTCCACACGCGTCGGTGTGAACGGATCGTACGGATGGTCCTGCGAAGGCGGCACCACGTCGAGGTGTGAATTCAACAGCAGGCACGTATCTCCTTCGCCGATCCCGAACCAGACGTTGTCGCCGCTTCTGTTGCAGTAGACGCCGGCCGACTCGACGGTCTGCTGGACAAAATCGGCTGCCGCCTTTTCCTCGCGACTGAGCGATGGAATCGCAACAAGCCCTTCGAGAATCTGCAGTACGTTTACGGCCATAGTGTTAGTTCTTTTTCGAAGCCGCGACGACGCGCGTAGATCGGTCTCGATCGATGAGATCGTCGTAGCCCGCGACAAAAACATCCGCCGACGTCCGTGCCGCCGCTGCGAGGGCAACCTCCAGCTTCGCACGCATCCCTGCGCTTATCCAACCTTCGCTCACGCCTTCCTCGAAATCAGCTTCCGAACATTCCTGCATGAGGGTGTCCGCATCTGCAGCGTCCCGGCGCACGCCGCCCGATTCCGTGACAAGCAACAACGCGGATGCGTTCAGCGCACGCGCGATCTCGGATGCAACCGTATCGGCATTGACGTTGTAGATGAGGCCTGCGTCGTCGACGCCGAGCGGCGCGACAACCGGCACGTGGTCGGCGCGACCGAGCGCGGTGACGAGCGACGGACGGTATTCAAGCACCTCACCGACCCATCCGAAGTCCACCGTCTCGCCGTCGATCTCGCGCGGCGGACGGCGCTCGACGAGCAGCGACGCGCCGTCAACTCCGGTCAACCCAACCGCCGAGACGCCGGCAGCCAACCCCGCAGCCACCAACTCCATGTTCGCAATTCCAAAGGCGGCCTTCACGATTTCGAGATCGGCGTCTGTCGTCACGCGTCGCCCGTGGATGATCCGCGGTTCATGGCCGAGTCGACGGGCGAGGGAGGTGGCTTGCGAACCACCGCCATGAACCACGATCACGAGTCCGTCGTTCTGAAGCCTCGCGACCTGCCCCCACAGTTTCCTGATGCAGTCGGCACATTCGAGGAGTGCGCCGCCAACTTTGACAACAACGGGACCGGTAGTGGCTGTCGGCATGGGATTGGGAGTAGTGGAATGGCGGAATCGGAGAATCGGAGAATCGGAGAATCGGAGAATCGTTGAGTCGTCGAATCGTGGAGTCGTCGAATCGTGGACCGGGATGCTCGGGCAACAGGCAGGGACGCTTCAAGCGCAAGCCGTCACCGCGCTGTATCGAATCCAGGAATCTGTGAGTCCGGGAAATCTAAGAATCTTGAACGGTTCGATCAGACGATTCGTTGAGGTCCGGAGCGTTGATGCGCTGATTCGTAGAAGCGGCTGTGACTCGGACTAACGGAGTCGCCTCCGACGAATCTGTCAAGCGACTGTCAACTGACAACTGACAACTGACAACTCTCATCAGACTCCCCACATCTTCTCCAGCAGCGCCTTCTGCCCATGCAGCCGCATCTCGGCCTGCAGAAGATGAATGGCGGATGGTCCGTCGATAACGGCATCGTCCACGATCACGTTCCGCCGAACCGGTAAACAGTGCATGAACTTACCGTCAGCGGTGTTGCGCATGACATCCTCCGTGATGCGCCAGTTGCGGTTTGCCTCACGCTGCGCCTGTTCCCGGGCGGGGTCGTCGTACTGTGCGCGTCCGCCCCAGGCCTTTGCATAAACAACGACGGCGCCATCGGCCGCCGCGTGGAGGTCCGACGATTCGGTGACCGATCCTCCGTTCGACGCGGCGATGTTCCGCGCCTGCGCGACGAGGTCGGGGTCCAGTGTGTGCGTTTCCGGCGAGGCGACGGTGACATCGAAGCCTTCGTGCGCTGCCATCAGCAAGGCGGAGTTGGGAACGGCCATCGGCAATGCACGCGGATGGTAGGCCCACGAAAGGACAAATTTGTTGGTTTTCCGCGTCTCGAACGTCGCCCGGATCGCCGCCGCATCGGCGAGCGCCTGGCACGGGTGGTACCACGCCGATTCGAGGTTGATGACCGGCACCGTCGCGATGTCCGCAAACATGCGAACCTTCGCGTCGGATTTATCCGCCTCGTAATCAGTCTTGGACGCAAACGCGCGGATACCGAGCGCGTCGTAGTACCGCGACAACACGCCGACGGCTTCGGTGATGTGTTCAGCCGTGTCGCCGTCCATCACTGCGCCTTTTGTCCACTCGAAGCCCCAGACGCCCTCGCCGCTGACAAGCGTCGTGACGTGCGCGCCAAGCTGCGCGGCGGCTAGCTCCATCGACGTCCGCGTTCGGAGCGACGAGTTCATGAAGACGAGTCCGATGCTCTTCCCCTTCGCGACATCGGTCCACTGCTTACCGCGGCGATAATGCGCGACTGCGCGATCGACGAGAGCGTTCCAATCGGACTGGCTGATGTCGGAGAAGTTGAGGATCGAGGGCACGTGGCTTCGCGAAGTTGTCAGTTGTCAGTTGTCAGTTGTCAGTCGAGAGCTGAGAGTTGAGAGTTGAGAGTTGAGTTGTTGAGTTGTTGAGACTCCCGAAACGCTCCTACTTTCCTACTTTCTTACGCTCCTACTTTCCTACTTTCTTACGCTCCTACTTTCCAGCTTACGCTCCTACTTTCCAGCTTGGCTACGATTCTACGATTCTACGAATCCACGATTCGTTTTCACGCTCCCTCGTTTCGTCAAGGAATCCCGCGACCGTCGAAGAAGGTGAAATAGCTTCGGGTGCTTCGCGAACACCCGGTACGCCGCAAACTTGACGCGCGGATACTTCCTCGGCCCGTAGCGAGCAATCAAGCCTTCCTGTGTAATACCCTCGAAGTCATATCCAAGTGACCGGGCGCAAGCGACGACCTCGGGATAGTCGAAAATCAGGCGCCAGTCCGCTACCATCACTGCGCGCGACGAAAACCGGTCGACGCGACGCTTTCGATCAGCCTCCTGCAGTTCGCGACGATCAAGGCCCGCGAACTCGGCGATCCGACCTAGCGCTTCACTGGTTTCGTTGAACAGCGACTCCGCCGAGACATCGATGATCGGCACCTCCGGATACCGCTCCCGCAGTTCAGCAACATACCGGTTCAATTCCAG
>JAGQWL010000462.1 GCA_020437385.1 Bacteroidota bacterium | reverse complement strand
GCGATCATGCTGGCCTATATGCTCGGAATGTATTCGAACAGGCGTGCCAACATCGGAATAGTTGCGGCATCGGCTTTGCTGTTGGTGCTCGGCGTCTGGTTGGTTCGCTCACAGGTTACCGTCGATGATGTGGACTACATGGAAGGGATGATTCCACATCACTCGATCGCGATCCTCACCAGCGAACGCGCCGGAATCGACGACCTGCGGGTTCGATCACTTGCTGACGGCATCAGTGCGACGCAGCGAAAGGAAATTGCCGAAATGGAGTGGTTGATCAACGACATCCGCAGGAACGGCGTCGCGGCGACACGCGCGGACGCCGAATCGCGTCCGGTGCCCGACTTCGACTGATGCGGCCGGCAGATGGCGTGGCGGCTCAGGCCGATTCCGAAACAATCGCTACTGCATCACCGACGGCAACGCAGCCGGGCAGTACGGTTGATCCGTACACGCCCATGCAGTTGTCGCGCTCCCGCGCCACGGTGCGGAGGATCTCCGGATTCGTCTCTGATGTTGTCGGGTCGATCGTGATCACGACGCAGCGACCGTCACGTTTGTCGATACGCATCTTCATGTCACCGATCCGAAGTACACGACCGACCCACGCATCTTCGGGAAAGGTGTCTGTGCTCGCAGCACCTGCTTCGTCTAAAGCTTCGACCAACAGGTTCGGTCGAAAGCGCTGCACGTCGAGATCGGCGCCGACCAATTGCCCAAGCTGGGAAACCGACTGCGTAGAAATCAGCGACAGCGGGAATGTGTCAAACACGCCACGGCTCTGGCGGATGACACGACATCCGGGCCCATGCAGCCTTGCTGCCAGGGTGCGGTCGGTCACATCGAACTCGCCGCCTTCCGGCGTCGCGACGATCGTTTGCGATTTATCTGGTTGATCCGGGTCGACGAAGCGCGGATGGAAGTTGCGGAGCTGGGCGTTCTCGCGAAGCGTGAGCCACGGGAATCCGCTTTGCGGGATACCGTCACGAACGAATGCCCAGCGCCGGTCACCGGCGAGACCGTGCCATGACACGTCGACGTTGCTCAGGACCTCGGCAGCCATCGACTTCACCGGGTATCGCCAGAGGCCGACGACGCGTCCGACAACCTGATCCGCCATGGTCGTTTGCGAGGAGTTCCGGGGGTTTGTTTGCATTGGGTTGCCTCCATGGAGGCGCCCTTTGCAGTTTGGTTGTTCTTGCCTGTGGTGCCTGCGCTCCCGTTTGCGTGCGGCCCGTAAGGCGCCGATGTCGAGCGTGACGGCGATTGCCGCTGCAGCGCCCCTCGACTACGGATGCACGACCCTTGCGTGCACCGTAAAATACACATTCGGCCTATTACGAAGATGAGGTAGATGAGGTAATCGAAGCGGCTCACTACCCGTTCAGGTAGTCCAGCATCCGCGAATGCGGGGTATACTCAGGTTCAAAGTCATGACGTAACGTGAAATCGTGATGTCGCGTGACATTATCACGCAGCATGAACTCGCGGCGTAGCGTTAAATCGCGATGTGGCGCATCGTTGTGCAGAAGGCGCCTAGTCGTCCAACAGAGGAGTGAATTCATGGATCAGATCAGATTGCGCCTGTCGATCTTCCTCCTGGTCTCTGTCGCGTTTTCGGTGAACACTTTGGCTCAGGACACGCGCGGATGGATCGGGAACGGCCTCGGCGCGAGCCTGGCGGGCGGTGGTGTCGGGCTCAGCGATCGTGCCAGTGTTCAGCTCGTATTTGGGAATGTCGGCGTGTCCGCACGGGCGAGTGTGAACGACGGAGGCGCAAGTGAATACAGGGGCTTCTTCGGCCGATTGCGCGACGAAGCATTTGATGCGGGTGCGACGGTGGGTTATGCCATGCAGCGGCCAGGCGGCGGCTACTGGATAGTGGGAGCCGGACCGTCGGTTGTGTGGGGGCGGCGCATCATCGGGGCGGAGGAGCCACCGTGTTTTATCCGTTGTGCGGCGGAGTGGGAGGACTACGGACCGACCGCGGGAGTCGCGATCGACGCCGGCATGTACGCGCCGTTCTCCAAGGTCTTTGGCTACAGCATCGTCCTGCACGCCAACCTGAACAAAGAGCAGTCGTTCGTCGGGCTCACCTTCGGGGTGACGGTGGGCAAGCAACGGCGGTAGTTGAAGGGGACCGCGGCGAACGGTGTGACCGGGCGCGGAATAGGGACTCGAAAGCCACTGTCTAACGGCGTATCCTGGGTTCAACGTTCAATCCCTTCGAACTCTCGTGGCCAACAAATCCCCCGCATCGTACCGGTGGTCGCTGCGTGTACTCTTGCTCGTCTGCACGTGCATCCTCGCGTCCGTTGCGGCAATCGGTCAGTCGCGGTTCACCGTCAGCGGAGAGGTGCGCGACGCCGCAAGCGGCGAATCGTTGCCGGGTGCGAACATTTTTGCCAGAGACCTCCTGAAAGGCACGACCAGCAACACCTACGGATTCTTCAGTCTGACACTTCCAGCGCAAGAAGAGAGCCTTACGGTAGTCGTTTCGTTTGTCGGGTTCCGCGCGTGGATGCGGCGAGTCGGCACGACCCGTGATACGACCTTCGTTGTAAACCTTGAACCGATCACGGACGTGCTCGACGAGGTGGAAGTCATCGGCGAACGGGAGGTGAACATCACGGACAATCCACGGATGGGCGTGGTCGATATGCCGATCGAACAGCTCAAGAAAATCCCTGCACTGCTTGGCGAGGTCGATGTTATCAAGGCACTGCAACTCCTGCCTGGTGTGCAATCCGGCAGCGAGGGTTCGAGCGGACTCTATGTTCGCGGCGGTGGCCCCGACCAGAATCTGATTCTACTCGACGGCGCGCCGGTTTACAACGCTTCGCATCTGTTCGGATTCTTTTCGGTCTTCAACGCCGATGCGCTGAAGAACGTCGAACTGACAAAGGGCGGCTTTCCGGCTCGGTATGGCGGGCGGCTGTCGTCCGTCCTCGACATCAGCATGAAGGAGGGAAACCTGAATGAGTTCGCCGGCCAAGGGTCGGTCGGAATAGTTGCGTCCAAATTGACTCTCGAAGGACCCATCCGCAAGGGTCGGACCTCGTTTCTGATTTCCGGTCGGAGAACCTACGTCGACCTTCTTGCCAGGCCGATCATTGCCAGGCAGAACGCGAAGAACGACTTTGACGACACGGACGCGGTTGGGGGATACTTCTTCTACGACGTGAACGCGAAGGTGAACCACATCCTTTCGCCGTCAGATCGCGTATATGCCAGCCTCTACGCAGGAAGAGATCGGTTCTATTATCGCGAAAGACAGAACGGGACCGGCGGAAGCCCGGACACCTATCGCCGGCTTGATTCGGGTCTGGACTGGGGAAACGTGACATCCACCGTTCGGTGGAACCATCTCTTCACCAATACCCTCTTCAGCAACACCATCGCGACGTTCTCGGATTACAACTTTGACGTGACGGGTGAGGAGGATCAGGAGGACATCATCCTCAACGAGACGCGTCGCACCAGTTACTACTTGAGGTACTTCTCCGGCATCCGCGATCTTGGCCTTCGAACGGACTTTGATTTTGTACCGGTTCCGGAGCACTACATTCGATTCGGCGCAAGTACAACGACGCATCGGTTCTCGCCCGGGGCGCTCCACTACAAGTCCGAAGAAACGGATGTTGCGCCCGACGACACGACGTTTACACCCTCCGACCCCGTCAACGCGATTGAGTCGGCGATCTATCTCGAGGACGACTGGACGGCGGGGCCGGTCATTCGAGTGAACTACGGAGTCCACGCGTCGATGTTCAATGTGGAGGGGCGACGGTATTCGTCGTTGCAGCCACGGTTATCTGCGCGAGCGTTTGTCACTGCGGATTGGTCCGTCAAGGCGTCCTTCGCCTCGATGGCGCAGTACATCCATCTGCTTACAAACTCCGGAGTTGGTCTCCCGACGGATCTGTGGCTGCCGGCGACTGATCGGGTCAGGCCGCAGCGCGCCTGGCAGGCGGCTGTGGGCGTTGCTCACAATCGGTCCCGGCAGGGAATCGAGGCAAGCGTCGAAGGGTACTACAAGGAAATGAGCAACCTCATCGAGTATCGTCCCGGATCGGACTACATTGGAATCGATCAAGACTGGCAGGACAAGGTGGCGGTAGGGAACGGAAGGGCGTATGGATTGGAATTGCTGGTCCATAAGAAGCGGGGTGCGACGACCGGATGGTTCGGCTACACACTTTCCTGGTCTGATCGATTGTTTGACGAGCTGAACGATGGCAAGCGGTTTCCATATAGGTACGACAGACGGCACGACATCAGCCTCGTCGTATCGCGTGACTTCGGGCGAGGACGGTCTTTTTCGCTTACGTGGGTTCTGGGTACCGGAAACGCGATCACCCTTCCAGTTGCCGTGATTCCCGATGTTGATACGGACCTGCGAAATCGAGTCTACAATGCGGGCTTCTACAGCTATGGATCCGGATTCATCTACGGCGAGCGAAACGGATACCGCGTGCGGTCCTACCACCGGCTGGACCTTGGATTCAACTTTGAAAAAGATAAACGCTGGGGTCGCCGAACGATTTCGTTGGGCGCCTACAATACGTACAACCGGAAGAATCCATTCTACGTGTACGTGGATGAGATTGGTGACTTCGACAATGCCACGCAGACGTTCACGACAACGCGTCGGCT
>JAGQWL010000461.1 GCA_020437385.1 Bacteroidota bacterium | reverse complement strand
GATGCGCGCCTTCCGACCAGCCTCATCGACCCGATCATGTTACGCTTCATACGACCTGCTCGCGCCTTTGCTTCCGTCGCGCTGGCGTTATTCGCAAGTGGTACGCCGGCCTTGTCGCAGACGTGGGTAAAGACAGTCGAAATCAATCCGTTCCACGTCACCGCATTCCAGCCTACGGGTTCCGGCGGCTTTTCGTTTGGCACTGAGTTGTATGGGCTCTGTTATCAGAGGACGCCTTCGGAAGAAGAAATCGCGTGTGGAGAATGGAATACCTATGCCACGGTCGGGGCGGCCATCGGATACAAGGTGATCTATCAGTCGCGGCCGCATGGAGGTGTCTGGAAAAAACCTGGTGGCGGTTTCCAATATCCGTCTCCGATGAATCCTGTCGGCGATTCTGAAATACCTCAGGCGTCTTTTGTTCTACCGGACTCAGCCATCCTCGGTGCATTTGACGGGTACGGCGTTATGATAGAATCGGGCTGGGAGTGGATTCCGTACGGCACATGGGCACATTCTGGCGTGTTTGTCAACTCGTTCGTTCGTACCGATTCCGGCGAGCTGCTGGTCGGAACGAATAAAGGAGTTTTTATCTACGACGCAATCGCGGACACCTGGTTGAGCCACGACCTGGAGGGTGTCGACATTAGGTTACTTTACGCCGATGAGACATTGTACGCGGAAGTTGACGGTACGCTTGTTCAACGCGTAGACAGCGGCGAGTGGATACCGATACTCGAGATGCGCGTCAACGCCGTGGCTCGGATGGGCGGAAGTTTGTTTGCTGCCACCGATTACGGCTTGTTCGGCAAGATGAGCAGTGATTCGGATTGGAAGCTGCTCGGACTGGAGAGGGCACGCGTACTCGGTGTCGCCAACTTTGGAGAAGCATCCGTTCTCGCGGTCACTGCGAGTAGCGGCCTGTTCACGGTTGGATTGGATCTCGTACCGATGGAATTCGAAAGACGAGTGGGCGGTGAGATTCTAGGTATGCAAATCGCGCCAGACGGTGCGGTCTGGGCGTGCGTGGGGACAGCCGACACCTATAATCGAGCGCGCTTTCGCGCGGACAACTTCGAGGGCCACTCCTTTTACGCGGGACTTCGTGACTGTCGTTCCCTGGTGTTTGGCGCCGACGGCAGCACGTTTGCGTTCACAGAGGGTAGTAGCCTGCTTCGCAGCTTGGACAAGGGGCGAAACTGGGCGGCAACCGGGATTGGCCCGACACGATCCGTGGCGGCGCTGCGTAATTCCGATGTGGTGGTCGCAGTCGACACATCGGGAACGATCCGGGTCTCGACGGACCTTGGCGTGTCATGGTCGTCCGATGCGCCCGGAGTTGCTGCGCAGTTTGACGCCACGCGAGCTGCTGCATCCGGCGATACGCTCCTTGTCTCGGGAGATGGAGGCGTCTATCGTTCCGCCGATCATGGAAACTCCTGGCAGCTCGTGTTCGAACCGGCGGAGGTCCCGACGGGAATATCGGTCCCGGCACCGGGGACAATCTTTGTCAAAACACCCACACACACCAAGTATTTATCTGAAGATGGCGGTGCGACTTGGGAGACGCTCTCGTTCGTGTGCCACGACTGCTTGATGGTCAAGTCCGGCTCGAACGAAACGTTTATTCAAACAGATTTCCCGAGACGCATGTCATCGGATCGGGGTGCAACCTGGCAGTCGATAGGCCTGGAGCGACACCCACCGATTCGCAATCTCACTGTGTTGGACGACGGTCGCCTTGCTGCCGTCTTCAAAACCGACCCGTACGGAGGCTACATCTACACAACGACCGAACCGATTTTCGTGTCGGCGGAAGAGGATGCCGTCGATGACATCGCATCCAGCGTTCGCGCCTTTCCAAACCCTGCAGACAACAGGGTCGACATCGAAATGGGATCGGG
>JAGQWL010000460.1 GCA_020437385.1 Bacteroidota bacterium | reverse complement strand
CACGCGATTATTGAGAGTGCGGGAAGCAGCGCGAGTGAAGGGAGGAGGCGGAGCGCAGGGCGGCGGGGTGCGCTGATCGGGGTTCGTGCGGAGGCGAAACGTCTGCGGGACATGGTGTACTTCGAGTGTCAGTCCAAAGAGAGTGTTTTCCTTGCTCGACGCGACGAAAGTGGGCGAAGTTGCATCCTCTCCGAGTGGTCGACAAATCTGCGACCCGGTAATGGCGGCGGATTGCAGGGCCGATGATCCTTGAGTGCGAAAGATGTAAGAGATGTACGAAATGTTCGACGTTGTCGGAGCGTGTTGTGGGGAGTGATTGAGGCCCGAAAACCCGACCGATATATCTGTGTTGCAAATCCGCAACATTGGTGTCGAATGTTGGTCGGTCGCGCATTTGGCTGGTCGCTCTTCGCGATCATCCGTACCATTGTGGTTGAGGGCAAACAGACATCACGAATCATGAAGACTTCGATTGGCACCGTGACGGTCGCAGCGCTTTTGGCGATGAACTTGACGGCGAGTGTATTGGCGCAACCGACTACGAACACGGACCCGCGATCGCACGCGCTTGCTGAGGCGACCGTGTCGCTACCCGGTTTGATGGGCGTCGCTGCTTTCAATCCGGCGGGGATCGGTGGCGACGAAGGGGTGCTGCGCATGAGCACAAATGTTGGCAATCGCTTCGTGTTTGCTACGCAGTGGGGACTCTTGCCTGACCTACGCGTCGCCGGACCCTCCGCTGACTATTCGTTTGGGCGAGCCGCGGTAGCGCTCCAGGCGAGACTGTTTCATTTGGGCACCTTCGAACGGCGTGACGAGCAGAACGTGCCCGTCGGCGACGAGGCCGCCTACTACCTCGCCAATGATGTTGGGGCATCGTACGAGCTTTCGCCGGGACTACGCCTTGGTGCGGCGTTTACGATTCTCACGAACAAGACCTTCTTCGCATCGCACGGTGTTGCACTTTCGCTTGGTGCGCAAAAGGGTTGGCGGTTCGAGACCGGGTCGTTGTTCCTGGAGCCGAGCGCGGGGCTGTCGTTGACGGATTTCGGACCGGCGGTCGGATACGGTGTTCAGGCGGTCGGATACGGTGTTCAGGCGGTCGGGGCGAAGGAGGCGCTTGAAACACGTGTCCGCGGGGGAGGAGCCTTAACGGTTCGAACGAAGCAGGAGGATTTCGGAGGATCGGTGTTTGTCGTACGCCTTGCCGTCGGTTTGACGAAGGACGCGAAGGCGCTGGCGGACGATCGGAGATATGATACCCATCCGTTCAGGGCTCTGTTCGCGACCTGGAAGCCTCGTAGTGTTTGGTTGAACGTGAATGATCCGACAGATGTCAAACGAGTCGGTGCATGGGGGCAGTTGACGAAGAGCGTTGGAATGGAGGCAGCGGTCTTCGAAGTAGTCTACCTCCGCTTCGGGAAAGTAATGTGGCCGCAGTATTCGAGTCAGGACGGGTATCAAACGTTCGGTCTCGGCTTCGATCTTCGCTACATCGTGATAGATTATTTCCGGATCGCGGATGAGTCGGCGTTCCTGCCAGGCAAGTCCATGTGGAAGGTCACGGGCCGGATACCGCTGCGCAGGAAAGTGAAATAGTATCGGTCCCCGCGAGGGATCGTACGTTCTGGAGCATCGGTCAGCGAATGCCGATTTGGCCACGCACTTCGTCAATCAGCGGGATCGGATCGTAGCTGACCCCACCCCTGAAAACAATCTCGACATTGCGGATTGCGGCCGAGTCCCGCTCCAGATCACCGTTGAGTACTACGACGTCGGCGATGAAGCCGGGAGCCAGCCGCCCGACTTTGTCGTCAAGCCCCAAGGCCTGTGCACCATTCAACGTCGCGATGCGAACGGCATCCGGGACGGTGAATCCGGCCTCGACAAGGAGCTCGAAACCGCGCTGGTTACCGTAGCCCGGAAGTACGTGTCGGCCCGGATCCGGACCCATCACGAGACGTCCGCCGGCCGCGACAAACATCCGCTCGAACTCCATGAACTTCCGAAAAAGCGCCGGTGTCATTGTCGTTGTGGCAACGTTCTGCGCCAGAGAGTTTTGTCGCTCGTCGTATCGGAGTCGGTAGTCGTCAGACATCAGATCCAGTGATCGATGATCAGCCTGCGGCCGATGCGGGAAATGTGACTCGATAATCGCCAACGTTGATGTTAATGTGACGTCGGATTCTACGAGAAAGCGGATAAGCGAGTCGACGCGCGGATCGTTCAGGTTGAGTATTGCAGCAGCGGAACGGGTCGAAGCGCATTGGCCGGGTTCGCGATCCGGAAGAAAATCCGCCGTGGTGATCAAACCGTGTTCGAT
>JAGQWL010000459.1 GCA_020437385.1 Bacteroidota bacterium | reverse complement strand
TGGGTGAATGGGTGAATGGGTGAATGTCATCCCGGTCCACAGCGGTTTCGGCGAGGCGGTGCAACAACCCCGGGATCTCATTGGAGCATCGGGACGATGCCGAACGCCATCGCAAGTTCGTCAAGAATCGTGGAATCGGTGAATCGCAGAATCGTGGAATCGTGGAATCGTGGAATCGTGGACGGGGTCTGGGAGTCTGGAAAAATATTACAGTCCCCCAGGACGCATTCTGACAACTGACAACTGACCTCTGACAACTTTGCCCATCACTGCTCACTTCGCGAGCGAAGCGAGCGATCCGTTCCTTCCCTGACAAAAAAAGCCCGCCGGTCGGGGGACCAGCGGGCTTCAAGTTGTCGATGCGTTTCCGCTCCGGGAGCATCGCCCGTGCGAAAGCTATCGCCTACAGCGTGTCGATGAAGTGCTGCGCGGGCTTCGCGTACGAGCCGAACTTCGCCTTGCCGAACGCGATCTTGGCGGCGTCGTTGTCGCCTGCCAGCATCAGGCACTCACCCTTCGTGAAGAAGAGCTTCGCCTTGTCCGTCGCGCCGCCGCGGTGTACGTCGACCGCCGAATCCATGGTGGTCACACAGTCAGCGTACTGTCCCTTCGCCTTCAGCGCGAGTCCGCGGTAGAAGAGCGAGTTTGCGTCGGGCTCCTGCTCGAACTCATTCTCCATGCGATCGAGATACGCGATCGCCCGATCGGCATCGCTCGCGGAGATGTTCTCCTTCGCAACGATTTCCGATGCGGCAGCGGTGAAGTAGCTGCGAAGCGCCTTCGCCGCCGTTCGCGCGGTCTTCGTGTCGTTGCTCTTCGAAGCCTCGAGATAGGCCGCGAGTGCCTCGTCGTCACGTCCGAGCTTGCTGAGGGTCAATCCCTTCATGTAGACGTTTGCGTCATACTTGGGCTCATGCTTGATGCCTGCTTCGAAGGTCGCAAGCGCCGCCTCGTACTGCTCGGCCTTGAACTGAGCCGTTCCGTTGACCTTTGCGAGCTTGGCGCACATGACGCGGGCCTTTTCCGCAATGTCCTTATCACCCGCCTTGTCCGCGAGTGTCGCTGCCTTTTCGTAGTCCTTGTAGGCCTGGACGTAGTCCTTCGCCTTCTGCGACTCGAGGGCCGCGTTGTACGCTTCCTTGTACTCATCCTGAGCGAAGGCCGGAGCCGCATACAGCCCGGTTGCAACGACGCTCAGTAGGAGAAGAATCCTGGGTACTAGGTATTTCATAATCAGTCTGATGTTGTTTCGCTGGTATCGCTGTTGAGTGCCAGTGTTTGTGCCGCCGCGTCCTGCTGCTACGCCGTGCTGCGCTGCGGCCCGCAGTCACTGTCTGCCGTCATCGCCGGGTGTTTGTGCAATGACTGCGCCGAATCATAGGACACGCCACAAGCCCGTCGGTTTCCCGCGAGTGCAGCGGGTCCAAATCCTGAAGCACCGAACACCCCCCTGAAATGGCCGAAAAAGGCGGTTTTCGACCGGTATTCACGGCAGATTCGGAGAAAACGCGCCGATCCGCGTAGAAAGCAGAGCTCGGATAATAACGAAAAAACACCTTCCGCCACCACTCATTCCCCGATGCCCCCGAACTTCGGCGCCCCCCGGACCCGTCGATCAACCGTCGCGAAATTGTACGCTTCGCACTACGTCTGTAGTTAAACGTGTACAATCCGCAATTTTGAGCGACCCCACCGAAGTTTATCGGTCTTGGCTGTTTCAGATCAGAAATTCGGCGCCATCGTGTGGTCCTTGTAGAAGTCCGCAAGTCGCTGCGCGGCCTCCGCGGGATCATCCGAAATCGAAAACAACTCAAGGTCCTTCTCGGCGATGTTGCCCGCCTCGAGCATCGTGTTTTTGATCCACTCGAACAGCCCCGACCAATACTCCGTGCCCATCAGAATCACGGGGAAGCGCACCGACTTGTCCGTCTGAATCAGCGTGAGCGCCTCGAAGAGTTCGTCCATCGTCCCGAAACCGCCGGGTAAAACGACGTACCCCTGCGCGTACTTCGTGAACATGACCTTGCGGACGAAGAAAAAATCGAACGTCACGAGCTTGTCGTGATCGATGTACGGATTCGAGCTCTGCTCGTGAGGGATTTCGATGTTCAGCCCGACGGAGATTCCGCCCGCATTGTTCGCGCCCCTGTTGCCGGCCTCCATGATTCCGGGTCCGCCGCCTGTGATGATGCCGAAGCCGCGGTGGACCAGCTCCTCGGCTACCTGGACCGCCATCTCGTAGTATTTGTCACCCGGTTTCGTTCGCGCGGATCCGAAGATCGAAACGCACGGGCCGAGCTCGGACATCGTCTCAAACCCTTCGACGAACTCGCCCATGATTCGGAAGATGCGCCACAGGTCCTTGATGCGCCGCTCCTGCCAGAGGTCGCGTTCGTGCTGCGGAAGGATCGAGGGAGCAATGCGGTTGTGCTTGGACATGGTTCGGCGTTGCGGTTGTTGTATCGTTGGATCGTCCGACTGTCAGAACGATGGATCATCGGTTTGCTCGCCGCGTGACCGCGACCTGACGCGCCTGTTCGACTTGCAGGCCCGAAAATAGCACATTCCGCCGACCCGTTGCTTCCGAGCCGCTTGCATCGTGGGCCGAACGGGGAATCCGGCGTGGAATTGGCAGGCCCCGTCGCGCGTCAATACCTCGCCGGTCGCAATCAACCGAGTCGAACCCGTCTCAGCACCATGATCCGATTCCACTTTCGCCGCGCCGCCGCGGTGACGGCTCTTGCCGTCGCGTCGAGCGCGCCACTCTACGCACAGGAAACCGCCGCCGCGGACGACGAACCGGTCCTGTCGGGCACGGTTGTTTACGCCGAGCAGACAAAATTCAACGTGAACCTTCCGCCGCAGATGCAGCGGTTTCGGGAGCGGATGGACGATACGCGGGACGCCACCGTCGTCCTCATCTTCAACGAGTCGTCGTCCCTCTCGCAGCTTGCACCCGAGCCGGAAGAGGAAACCCCACAAGCGGCTCCGAACGATCGGCGAAACAGACGCTTCCAGATGTTCAGGCAGCGCGAAAACAATGCGACGTTCGTCGACTTCGACAACAACGTCGCGATCCAGCGCCGCGAGTTCCTGGACCGGACCTTCCTGGTTGAAGGAGCGGAGCGTCCCAATTGGAAGCTCACAGACGACGTGAGCGAATTCCTCGGCTATATGTGCAATCGCGCCGTCGCGACCATCGACACGACGCTCGTCGAAGCCTGGTTCACCCCCGAGATTCCGGTACCCGCCGGACCCGACGACTATTACGGACTTCCGGGTCTGATCCTGGTCGTGACAACCGACAACGGAAACCGTTCCTATGTCGCAACGGAGGTGTCGCTAAGACCGGTGTCCGCGGAATCCATCGCCGCCCCGACCGAAGGTCGAAAGGTGACGCAGGAGGAGTTCGACAAGATCGTTGCGGAGAAACGAAAGGAGATGCGGGCGCAGCGCGGCAACAATCGGGAGATCATGATTCGACGAAACGACTAGGGGTACTGATGTCACGATGCTCCGGCTGCTTCCGGTGGACGCGCTCGCCTTGAAACCGCACAACTGATTTCCGCCACGCTGAATCACCAACACGGATTCCCCGTACGGCTTCGGAACGGGATCCGGATCCGCGAGGCACCACCCCCAACCTGATTTTACCAACACCGCGTTATCAAATGAATCGAAGTTCGCGACCAGCCGCCCCAGCGCTGATGGTTTTCCTGGCGATCGTCACCTTCGCGTTTGCGCCGCCTGCGGCGCCGGCGCAGTCGTACGAAGTAACGGGTTCCGTGATGGATGAAGCAGGCGTCCCACTACGCGGTGCGACCGTCGTCATCGTCTCGGCCTCCGATTCGTCGCTGGTCAGCTTCGGCACGACCCGCAAGGAAGGGGATTTCCAGCTTCGCCGCGTCCCCGCCGGATCGTACGTGCTGAAGGTTTCTTTCGTCGGACTCGCACCATATTCCGAAGCGCTGACGGTTGCCGACAAGGACGTTGACGTGGGGCAGATCGACATGCAGGAGTCGGTTACCGAACTCGGGGAACTCGTCGTGACGGAGGAACGCATTCCGATCATCGTCAAGTCCGATACCGTCGTGTATGATGCGTCGGCCTTCAAGGTGCGCGCGTACGCGAACGTCGAGGAGCTGCTGAAGATGTTGCCGGGAATCGAGGTCGATCGCGACGGGACGATAATCGCGCAGGGGGAGGAAGTAAAGAAAGTACTTGTCGACGGAAAGGAGTTTTTCGGCGACGACCCGAAGATTGCGACAAAGAACCTGCAGGCCGAGGCGGTAAAGAAGGTGGAGGTGTTCGACAAGAAATCGGACATCGCTGAATTTACAGGCGTCGACGACGGCGAAGAGCAGAAGACCATCAACCTGGAGCTGAAAGACGATTTTCGCCGCGGCTACTTCGGATCCGTCAGCGCGGGATACGGCAACGACAACCACTTCGAGGGCCGGGCAAATATCAACCGGTTTAATCCGACGACGCAGCTCGCCTTCATCGGCAATGCGACGGATGTGACGGGGGCAGGCTTCACGTTCGGAACCATCGATGATCGGGGAGGAGGGCGTGGTGGATTCAACCTCGGCGGCGGATCCGGCCTCACAACATCCGCGTCCGGTGGGCTGAACCTCTCGCACGACTTCGCCCCCGAGTCGCACCTGCGAAGCAGCTACTTTCTGAATTATTCCGACAACCTCGTCGACAGCGACGTGCTTCAGCAGCAGATCGTCAACAATTCGGCAGGTGCGCTGTCAACGATGATCGGCAATAACACGTCGACGAACCTGAATCACCGTCTGAACCTCGATCTGGCACACAGTTTCAATGCGTTGAGTTCGCTGCGCGTTCGCGTTCGCGGTCAGCTCAGTAATACTGACGGACTCAAGGTCGACTCGACGAACGTTTCAGGCCGAGAGAACGTCACGAGCAGCTTCACGCGAAACGAAACGACCGCACAGCGACTCGGCGGCAATACGTCCGCTACCTTGATGCATCGCTTCGGCGCGTCGACGCGCAACATCGTGCTGGATACGCGATTCGAAATGAACGACTCGAATTCGGACGCGGACTTTCTCGCAAGCAACGAGTATCTGACCGGTGGCAACGTTTTGACGTCCGAGGAGATTTCACAGATCAAGGAGAACCTTTCGAACGACGTCAATGTGCGGGCACAAGTTTCGTACACCGAGCCGCTTGGCGGCATCCGCTTTCTTGAACTCCGTGCTGAGCGGCGACAGGTTTACGAGAATCAGGATCAGAACGTTTTCGACCGATCGGGAGACCTCCTCGTGTTTAACGATTCGTTGAGCTCCGGGTACGATCGCACCTACGCCTACAACGAAGGTCGCGCGGTACTCCGGTGGGATGGGAAGGACCGGGACATTTCGCTCGGCCTTTCGGTTCAGCAGTCGAAGTTGTCCGGCGAAATCACGGATTTCGGCGTGCCGATCAATAACTCGTACGTACATCTGCTGCCGTTCGCGACCTACCGAGACGACCTCGGGCGCGGGCGCACGCTGTACCTTCGCTATTCTGCGGATACACGAGAGCCTTCCATCCAGGAACTCCAACCGATCGTCGACAACTCGAATCCGCTGAATGTCTTCGTCGGTAATCCGGATCTCGCCCCGGAATACACACACTCGCTGCGGGCAGATTTCCGATGGTTTGATCAGTTCACGTTCATGAGCGTGTTCGGGTCCGTGCGAACCTCGTACACAACAAACCAGATCGTCCGGGCGCGCGGCATCGACGACCAGTTCCGGCAGACCACCACTCCGGTTAACGTGGACGGTGACTGGACGGTAAGCGGCAACACCTCTTTCGGCACACCGATCCGCCCACTCGGAATCCAGTTCGACATTTCGAACAACGCGACGTACGGCCGCAGCACCGAGTTCGTGAACCTCGTAGAGAATGACACGCAGACGTTTCGCGATGCCGTCCGCCTGTCGATCGGCAATCGAAACAAGGAGAAGGTCGAAATCAGCGGAGGTGGGACGCTCACGTTCAACGTGAACAACTACTCGTTGAATACCGAGCTGAGCCAGTCGTATGTCAACAAGTCGGTCTTTCTTGACGCGGCCGTGACCCCAACGCCGGCGTGGCGATTCTCGAGCAGCATCGATGCGACGATCTATTCCAACGCCGTGTTTAATCAGGCACGGAACGTTGTGATGTGGAACGCGGAGGCGTCAAGGTCGCTGATGCAGAACAACCGGGCGCAGATCGTCATCGTTGCGCGCGACCTGTTGAACCAGAGCGTCGGCATCGACTATGTCAATGCGGCCGGGTACATCAGTCAGAGCAAGGTCCGTTCAGTCGGGCGCTACGTGCTGCTGAAGTTTGTCTACAACCTGTCGGCGAATGGTGGCGGCAGGCGCGGATTTGGGCCGCGGTTCTAGAGACGCGGCTGTGTAAAACGCGAGAGCCCCCGCCGAATGGCGGAGGCTCTCGTCCGGATCCTACTGAAGATCCGGTGTCGATTGTT
>JAGQWL010000458.1 GCA_020437385.1 Bacteroidota bacterium | reverse complement strand
GTACGACGGCGGATAATCTCATATACAGTTGCGTGAGTGAAGTGTCTGGTCAGGTATGAGGTCTCCGTTCTAATTGCTAAGCCGGCTGGCAGTGGCAACATACGAACCGTTGAGAATCCGCCACGTGCCGTCCTTCTTGATGCGTGAAGTAGTCGATGCTGTGCGGTCAACAGGATCAGCCTATACATAGCTGAGCCACCACGTCTTCCGACGCGCCTTCACGCCCGCAACCCACTTGCACAGCGGATACAGCATCACCATCGCAAGCAGCCAACCGACGTAGACGCCGCCGAGCCCCAGTCCGAAACTCGCTGGAAACAGGAAGAACACTGTCATGAAATCGGACGGAGCAAAGCCCTGGAAGAGGCCCAGGACGATTGCAAAGAGGTGCAGCAGATACAGGTGAGCCACATAGAACGCAAAGGGTACCCGACCAAACATGACGAGCGTGTCCTTCAGGAATCCGCTCATCCGCTCGGCGAATGCCGTGAAGATGAGCGCGGGACCAAGCGTCATCAGCAGGAACGACAAACTCGGAGGATACTTCGTCGTGTTCACGAAGTCGATCAGTGTCGCGACCGCGCCGCCCTCCTGAACGATCCAGCCGTTCGGGTCACCGTACAGATCGATCGCGCGAACGACCACGAAGAGAATCGTGAGCACAGTTCCGATTCGGATGAGAAGCCTGAAGCGCTCATCCGGACTCCGCTCGAAGACGGCGGCGAGGCCGTATCCGGTGAGCATGACGCCGATCCACGGAAGCAGCGGATAGGCACCGATGACGAAGAAGGGACCCATCACGTAGGCCGACTGCGTGTGAAGGCTGGCCCATAGCGGCAGTCCGACGTCCAACATTCCGGCGGTTGGCCAGAACGGATCGAGCGCGTTGTGGCCGATGAGCAGGATGAGTCCGATTGCGAGGCATGCCTTTCGGCCGAGGAATTGTGCACCCGCCAGCACGACCATGGATGCGCCGATCGCCCAGATCACCTGCATCGCAACAAGGTACCTTCCGCCGAAATCGGGGATGCTGATGCTGAACGACCATGCGAACGAGATGAACACGATCTCCACCACGATCAGCCAGAGTCCGCGTTTGAGCAGGAAACTGCCAAGCGTCTGCGGACTTTTCCGGGTCGACATGAGGCCCGCGCTCGTCCCGGCGAGCAATACAAAGACGGGCGCGCAGAAGTGCGTGATCCAACGGGTGAAGAACAGTGCCGGGCCGACGTTCGGATCCGACATCGGATCCTGCGTGCTTGAGATCATCAGGAAGTCGCGTGCGTGGTCGATGGCCATGAGGGCGATCACGAGGCCGCGGAGCATGTCGATGCTGCTGATCCTGTAGGAGCGCTGGTCGGGCACAGCCGGCGTCACGGACCCGGCGGGGGTGGTTGCCGCGAGGGTGTTCATGTGCGTGCAGAGTGATGACAGATCTACGGCCTGATCGACCACCAGGCTGGTGGAATTTCAGAATGCCGGACGATTGTCGGGGGTGAACGTGAGCGGATGGGCGGCGGGGGGCGCCTCAGAAAGTCTGCCGCTGCGCCAAGCTAGCAAAACAGAGACTGAAGTGCGTTGTTAGCGGACGACGACAGAACGAACCCGCTATCGCAGGACTGACTCGACATCCCGAGACATGCCCAGAATGCGGACGATCTCGACGGGATTCGTATCGGCCAGGTAGACGAGCATGTACGAGTAGACAGGAAAGAACCGGACGGGACGCGACGTCAGGTCTGCGCGCAGGTGCCCGACGTGCGGGTTTACTGCCAGCAGTCGAAATACTTCGTGAAAGCGCTCGTGCACCTTGAGTGCGGACTCAACGCTATCCTCGGCGATGAAGGCGAGAATCGAAGCGAGGTCGGTCTCCGCATCGCCGGTAAGCAAGTAGCCCGACATGTCACGTCATCCGGGCCAGGAGCTTTGCGCGAAGCTCCGTCATGACGGCTTCGCCATCTTTCAGCTCGCCCCGGTCCGCCCGGTCGATTCCCTTCTGGATCTCGCCCCGTAGCGTTTGCAGACGGGCCTCAAGCAAAGCCTCTTTTTCTCGAAGGAGTCGGAGGCCGTCGCGAACGACCTCACTGGCGGACGCATAGTCGCCGGACTCGACCTTGGCCCTGACGTAATCCTCAAACTCGGGCCCAACGGACACGTTCATCGCTGATGTTCTCATAACTGATGTTGCAAGTATCATATTAGCGGATTGCGATGTCGATGTCAATTATTGACATCGAGCTTGATAGCCGGCCTGGGAGTGGCCCTATGGAACATCAGGACCCCTAAGGTCGCCAAACATAACGTGCGTCCCGGTCTTCAATTTCAGTCCAACATCGGTCGGGCGTCAGAACTACAAATCCAAATCAACCACGGCGGGGCGATGGTCGGATCCCGGAATGGACACTGTCCATGCTCCGCTTACCGGGACATCATCGGGAACGAAGATGTAGTCGATTCGAGCGATGGAGGGGATGAACGAGATCGGCGACCAGGT
>JAGQWL010000003.1 GCA_020437385.1 Bacteroidota bacterium | reverse complement strand
TCGAGGGCATTGACTCACAACACATCGTTAGTTTTCTGTCGATGTATCGCTTCCACGAGAACAGCCGTGATCTCGACAGTGCGTTGATCAGCCGCTACATCCTCGACCGACGCGACGAGGGCGAACTGCTCCGATTCAATGTCGCGATCATGGGCCGATCGTCAAAGTCTGACTACCTCGGAGACATCGACCTCGGAACCGGCAAGCAAACAGGCTGCATCAACCGGGCAAGACTTCTGCAGATCGGGACCAACACCTACGCCGACATCAAGGCACTGATGAGCCGGCACGACCGCGTCATGGACATTCACTTGCCTGAGGGCTTACTGACCGCGGAAACCAAACCTGCCGACCTCGCGCGGTACCGCAGCGATCCAGCGCGCGGCGGCTACGGGGATGGATCGGGTCTTCTTCTGCTGTATCCGGTGTCGAAGGACAGCAGACCCGTTCGAGGCACGGTGAAGACCCGTGAGCCTCTGGACGCGGTCGAGCATGTCGTCGGTGTGGGTTTTGTCTTTCCCGAAAGCCGTTCGGCGAGAGCGAATGTCGAATATGTCACCGCCGACGTGGCCGCCATGCCCAATGTCGAAGTCGAGGTTCCCGACGACGGTGATGAACCGATCGAGGCCGAGGCGGACCTGACGTGATCGACGAGGTGCGCCTTGCGTTCGCGGCGCTCGCTACTCATGGCAAAGCCGAACACCACGGACTTGTCACGCTCGCTATCGACCCAGTTGATGGCGTGTATGTGGCTATAGATGAACAGTCACGCCAGCATCTTCTTCTCCGAACGCCATCGGACGTCGAAATCGACCCCGGCGTGACAACCCTGGCGGTCGCAACGCGTCCGTTGCGGATCGCCGAACGGGATGTCCGTGTCGTCGACATCACTTGCCTCTTCCCCTCTCTGTCTGAGGTTTTCGATCACTTCGCAGCAGCAGTCATCCAGCGGATAGCCTCGTCGGCCGAGGAGCCCGCCGACGCGGTGAGGAATGTTCTCGCAAGCTGGAAGAATTTCCTGGTTCCACCGTCAGGCCCGCCTGGCGTCGACAAGATCGCGGCAACACTTGGGGAGCTGCTCGTCGTCAAGGACGCCGTGAAGAACTCCGGACTTTTCGACATCGGGTTCTGGTCGGGGCCCTTCGGTCAACGTCACGACCTGCGCGGCGGAACCACGGCCATGGAAGTCAAAACCACGCGCGCTCACACCGGATATCGGGTGACCATTCATGGGGAGGACCAACTCGTCCCGCCGGACCAAGGCCAGCTATACCTGCACTTTGTGCGCCTAGAGACAGTCCACGGTGGTCAATTCCGCCTGACGGCGGTGGTGGACGAACTGTTGGATGCGGGAGTATCAGCGGAACAACTCTTCCGCGCGCTGACCGCGAGCGGAGTCGCGGCGGTGGATCTCCCCGCCACCGACAGGACCACCTTCGACGTACTCGAACGAATAACGCTGCCGGTCGATGATCAGACGCCACGAATTGTTCCCGATTCCTTCATCGGCGGCCAACGCCCTCCCGGGGTTGTGGACATCACGTACGTCATTGACATTTCTCATGACGTGGAGCGCGTATTGAGCGAGGACGAATACAGGACTGTGACAACGACAGTGGCTGCGGGGCCGCACGCATGATCTCGATGGAGCGCTACTCCGAGCCATACAACGCAACAGGCGGACTGGCCGCCATAGGCGTGTTAAATCAGCTCGGACGCCCGGATACCGAGCCACTGGAAGTTTTGGTACGCGAAGCAGTCCAAAACTGTTGGGACGCTAAGCGACCCGAATCGGCACGAATCCGCGTTGACATCGGGCGCGCGACCCTTGATCGGGCCGGCGCGTCGTTCCTGCGCAACCACATTCTTACCGACCCGCCACTGGGCCTCCCCCTTGACGACGAAATGCGCGAAGGCATGCACACGCTCTACTTCGCCGACTTCGGTACCCACGGGCTCGCCGGCCCGACGCGCGCCGACCGCCCCGGCGAACCACGCGACTTCGTCGACTTCATCCGAAATATCGGCCAACCACCCGACAAGGACTTCGGCGGCGGATCATTCGGTTACGGCAAGGCCGCCTTCTACATCGCCAGCGCAGCTCGGACCGTAATCATCGACAGCCTCTGCAGGACCTCCGACGGCCACTTGGAACGACGGATATTGGGGTGCGCACTAGGCTACACCTTCGATTTCGAAGGCGTGCCTTTCACGGGTCGACATTGGTGGGGCCGAATGGAAGACGGAGTCCCCGAACCGATCACCGGGCGCGATGCGGACAAGATCGCCGCGGCTTTGGGACTTCCATCCCGCACCGGCGTCGAGGATTTGGGCACAACAGTTCTGATCATCGCGCCGTCAATCACCATCGAAACCGGCGACGGAATCGACGCGACGATGGACTTCATTGCTGAAGCAATCGCCTGGAACTTCTGGCCCCGCATGATCGACACCCCAGGCGGCGCGCAACACACCATGAAATTCTCCATCACCGACGATGGCAGAAAAGTGCGCGTCCCCAATCCGAGGACGCACCCGCAACTTCGCGGATTCGTCGAGGCGATGGATCGGTTGCGCCAAGAACCCGAGGCGACTATAGCGGACGAATTCATCATCGAGTCTGAGATCCGCAGTTTGCGGCCAGCCAGGAAATTGGGACGACTGGTAATCAAGAAGGATCCGGTTGCGCCCGCGGACTTGCCCGACAGGCCGGTTCCTCTCGGAGCACGTCGCACGAAGGCATCGGTTC